>JAFACJ010000123.1 GCA_023425615.1 Actinomycetes bacterium | reverse complement strand
CCGCAGGGCGGCGCCCGCGACGTACCGCGGCCCGGCCTCCGGCACGTCGTCGGTCTCGGCGACGACGAGCCGCGGCCCGCCGTCGCCGAGCGCCTCACGCAGCGGGCCGGTCAGATCGTGCAGGGAGGATGCGGGGAGTCCGAGGAGGACGACAGTGCCGGGCGTCATGCGGCCATCGTGGCAGCTCCCGGGGGCGGCCGCCGCCACGCGGCCTCCGGAGGCGCTCTAGGGTTGGGGCGTGAGCGATCGCGATGAGCTGCTGCAAGAGATCAAGAACAAGGCCGTGGTGCACGGCGACTTCACCCTGTCTTCGGGCAAGAAGGCGTCCTTCTATGTGGACCTGAGGCGGGTGACCCTCGACGGGCGCGCCGCGCCGCTCGTCGGCAGGGTGATGCTCGACCTGACCGGCGACCTCGGCTACACCGCGGTGGGCGGGCTGACCCTGGGCGCCGACCCGGTCGCCACCTCCATGCTGCACGCCGCCGCCGCCCGCGGGCAGCTGCTCGACGCGTTCGTGGTGCGCAAGGCCGCCAAGCAGCACGGCATGCAGCGGCGGACCGAGGGCCCGGACATCTCGGGGCGGCGGGTGCTCATCGTGGAGGACACCTCCACCACGGGCGGCTCGCCGCTGACCGCCGTGGAGGCCGCACGCGAGGCGGGGGCGATCGTCGTCGGCGTGGCGACGGTGGTGGAGCGCAGCGCCGCGGCGCCGATCGCCGAGGCGGGCCTGGAGTACCGGTACGCCTACGACCTGGCCGACCTCGGCCTGTGAGGCGGTCTGGCCCGGCCCGTCCGGCGTGCTCCGGTGGCCTTCGCGCCGCTCAGGAGGACGCGGGGACGAGGCTGGGCTTGCCGCCCACGAACTGGATGCTGACCGACTTCTTCTTGACGGGGAGCTGGAACCGCTTCTCACCGATGAACATCCGCACCGCCGAGGAGTCGTAGATCGTCACGTCCACGTCCTTCCAGACGACGTCGCGGACCTCGCCCTGGATGTAGCTGGCGTTCCAGTAGACCTCGGTGTTGCCGGGCGCCGCCGCGTAGATCTTGACGCTCTCGCCGACGACCTGGATCCGCGCGTAGACGGTCTTGTTCTCCTTCTCGACCATGGCGCTGGGCGGCTCGGTCGTGGCGGCCGAGGTCGCGCCGGGTGCGGCGGACTCGGAGTTCAGCGAGCTCACCAGAGCGATACCGCCGACCACGACGAGCGCCATGACCAGTGCCACGGCTGCGCCGATGATCACGATACGTGCCAGACCCCTGGGGTCATTCCGGTGACGTCCCACGCGCCTGAGAGTAGCGATACAAAGGGGGTGAGGCGACCGGTATGGCCGATCATCAGGGGATAAAACTCTTCGTTACCTACTGTCCGAGTCGTTTGGTTTCGGCCCTCCCTTTCATCACCTCGCGGACGATCGGGATCACCGACAGGATGAGGATGATCGCGACGCCGGGAAGGATGTACCGGTCGATGTTGGGGACCGAGGCGCCCAGGTAGTGGCCGAGCAGGAACAGCGAGTCGCACCAGATGATCCCGCCGACCGTGTTCCAGATGAGGAACTTCCTGGAGTCCATGCCGAGCATGCCGGCCAGCGGGTTGAGGAACGTCCGGACGATCGGGACGAACCTGGCGATCACCACCGCCTTCTCCGGGCCGAAGCGGTTGAAGTAGTACTCGGCCCGCTCCACCCACTCCTTCTTGAAGATGCGGGAGTCGGGCCGGTCGAACAGCTTGCGCCCGTACCTGGCGCCCAGCCAGTGCCCGAGCTGCGCCCCCGCGATGGCGGCGATCGGCCCCCCGATGAGCAGGACGGGCAGCGAGATCCGCTGGAACTCCACACCGTTGAGCTCGTCGACCACGGTGAGGATCCCGGCGGTGAAGAGCAGTGAGTCACCGGGCAGGATGCAGCCGAACAGCAGCCCGGTCTCGGCGAAGACGATCGCCAGCACGCCGACCGCGGCGAAGGCGCCGAACAGGCCGAGCCAGTACTCGGGATGCAGCGGGGTCGAGGCGAGAACATGCACGGTGTGAGCCTATCCAGAGCGGTCCCCGATCCGACCATGACTTCACTGGACAAGTCATGCCAAGTACCGCGATAGGGATTGCCCGTTCTGTCCAAAGTCGGCCTGGACGGCGGTGCGGCCCTGGTGAGGGCGTCGCCAGGGCGCGGCCCCTGTCAGAGCCCGGAGACGCGGTGCGAGATAGTAAGGGCTGAGGCAGACCATCGCCGCACCCTCCTGCGGCACCACCGCGCCAGCGGTGGCTGACCTGCCCCGTCATGAGAGGAACGCACATGCCCATCGCCACTCCCGAGGTCTACGCCGAGATGCTCGACCGCGCCAAGCAGGGTGGTTTCGCATATCCGGCGATCAACGTGACTTCCAGCCAGACGCTCAACGCGGCACTGCGCGGATTCGCCGAGGCGGAGAGCGACGGCATCATCCAGGTCTCCACCGGTGGCGCGGAGTACCTGTCCGGATCCCTCAAGAGCATGGTCACCGGCTCCGTGGCGTTCGCCGAGTACGCCAGGGTCGTGGCCGCCGAATACGACGTCAACATCGCACTGCACACCGACCACTGCCCCAAGGACAAGCTCGACGGGTTCATGCGCCCGCTGATCAAGATCTCCCAGGAGCGGGTAGCACGCGGCCAGGAGCCCCTGTTCCAGTCGCACATGTGGGACGGCTCGGCGGTACCGCTGAAGGAGAACCTCGACATCGCCGTCGAACTGCTGGCCGAGTCCGTCAAGGCCCGCACCGTCATGGAGATGGAGATCGGCGTCGTCGGCGGTGAAGAGGACGGCGTCGCCCACGAGATCAACGAGAAGCTGTACACCACCGTGGAGGACGCCCTGGCGACCGCCGCGGCCGTGGGCGTCGGCGACAAGGGCCGCTACATCCTCGCCGCGACGTTCGGCAACGTCCACGGCGTCTACAAGCCGGGCGCCGTCAAACTGCGCCCCGAGGTCCTGAAGGAGCTCCAGGACGCGGTCGGCGCCCAGTACGGCAAGGACAAGCCGTTCGACCTGGTGTTCCACGGCGGCTCCGGCTCCAGCCTCGAGGAGATCCGCGAGGCGCTCTCCTACGGCGTCATCAAGATGAACATCGACACCGACACCCAGTACGCGTTCACCCGTCCGGTCGCCGCCCACATGTTCACCCACTACGACGGCGTCCTGAAGGTCGACGGCGAGGTCGGCAACAAGAAGCAGTACGACCCGCGCTCGTGGGGCAAGGCCGCCGAGGCCGCCATGTCCGCCCGCGTCGTCACCGCCTGCGAGGACCTCCTGTCCGCGGGCAAGAAGATCAAGTAACCCGGAGGCGGGAGGACGGGGCCGGGTTGCTTAGCATTCGGGTATGACCCAGAACCTGCTCGGCGGCCCGGCCCCGACCTACCTCCCCGACCTGCCCGAAGCGACGCAACTCCTCGCCGACGGTACCGACCCGTACGAGGTGGCGGCGAAGTTCCCCGCCTACCCGGCCGTCTGGGCCGTCCTCGCCGAACGCGCCTTCGCCAAGGGCAGCGTGATCGACTGCTACGCCTACGCCCGCACCGGCTACCACCGCGGCCTCGACGCGCTGCGCCGCAACGGCTGGAAGGGCCACGGGCCCATCCCCTGGTCCCACGAGCCCAACCGCGGCTTCCTGCGCGCCCTGGCCGCCCTCGGCCGCGCCGCCGCGGCCATCGGCGAGGAGGAAGAGGCACAGCGCTGCCGCACGTTCCTGCGCGACTCCAGCCCCGAGGCCGCCGACGAACTGGCCTGACCGGACTCCCCGCTCCGCTGCGGTCGTCTGACCCGCACCTCTGGGGGGCAACCCCCAGACCCCCGAACCGGGCCAGCCGATCCTCGCTCCGCTGCGGTCGTCTGACCTGTGCCCCTGGGGGACGACCCCCAGACCCCCGAACCGGGTCAACCGATCCTCGCTTCGCTGCGGTCGTCTGACCCGCTGTTTCCGTGCAGCTCGCGGGCGGGTAAGATCTGATCGCAAGAGGCCCCTTGTCGCGCTTGCGATCAGGGGCTTTGTCTTTGGCCTGAAGGAGATCGTCAGATGCCGGCCATCGTGCTCGTCGGTGCTCAGTGGGGTGACGAAGGTAAGGGTAAGGCGACCGACCTGCTCGGCGGGAAGGTCGACTACGTCGTCCGCTACCAGGGGGGCAACAACGCCGGACACACCGTCGTCATCGGGGACAAGTCCTATGCGCTGCACCTGCTGCCCTCGGGTGTGCTCTCACCCGACACCGTGCCGGTGATCGGCAACGGGGTGGTGATCGACCCCGGGGTGCTGCTCCAGGAGATCGACGGTCTCAAGGCCCGCGGCGTCACCTGCGAGCGGCTGCTGATCTCGGCGAACGCGCACCTGATCATGCCGCACCACCGGGCACTGGACAAGGTGTCCGAACGCTATCTGGGCAAGGCCCGCATCGGCACCACCGGGCGCGGCATCGGCCCCGCCTACGGCGACAAGATCGCCCGGATGGGCGTGCGGGTCCAGGACCTCTTCGACCCCGGCATCCTGCAGAAGAAGATCGAACTCTCGCTGCGGGAGAAGAACCAGGTGCTCACCAAGGTCTACAACCGGCGGCCGATCATGGTCGAGCCGGTCGTCGAGGAGTACCTGGGGTACGGGGAGCGGCTGCGCCCCTACATCGCCAACACCGAGCTCATCCTCAACCAGGCGCTGGACGAGGGCAAGGTCGTGCTGCTGGAGGGCGCGCAGGGCACCCTCCTCGACATCGACCACGGCACCTACCCGTTCGTGACGTCCTCCTCCCCGACGGCCGGCGGCGCCTGCGCCGGGTCGGGCGTCGGCCCCACGAAGGTCAAGAGCGTCATCGGCATCCTCAAGGCCTACACCACGCGCGTCGGCGCGGGACCGTTCCCGACCGAGCTGCTGGACGACATGGGCGAGTACCTGCGCACCACCGGCGGCGAGTACGGCGTCACCACGGGCCGCGACCGCCGCTGCGGCTGGTTCGACGCCGTCATCGCCCGCTACGCCGCCCGCGTCAACGGCATCACCGACTTCTTCCTCACCAAGCTCGACGTCCTGTCGGGCCTGGAGCAGGTGCCCGTCTGCGTCGCCTACGACGTCGACGGCGTCCGCCACGACGAGATGCCCTCCACCCAGACGGAGTTCCACCACGCCCGGCCGATCCTGGAGTACCTGCCCGGCTGGCGGGAGGACATCACCTCGGCGAAGTCCTTCGACGACCTGCCCCCCAACGCCCAGTCCTACGTCAAGCGCCTGGAGGAGCTGTCCGGCGCCCCCATCTCGGCCATCGGCGTCGGCCCCGGCCGTGACCAGACCCTGACGATCCGCGACCTGATCTGACCCGCGCCCGTCCCGCCCCCGCCCGGCCTATCCGGCGGGGGCGGAGAGGGCAGGGGAGAATCCCCACGCCCGTCCCGGGAGGCAGCCGGCACGCCCGGCTGCGGAGAGCCGCCCTCACCCGGCGGACTTGACACCGCGGACCAGATGGCGCCAGGCGGACCGGCTGAGCACCAGGACGCCCCGTTCAGGATGCTTGCTGTCGCGGATCATGACACCGCGGCGGCCGGCGACCTCCACGCAGCTACCCTGGTCACTCCATGTGCTCTTACGCCAGATCGGCTCGGACGTCACACGCTGCACCACGCGGGCCTCCCGGAATCACACCCGTCCCCCTGGTGGCCTGCCGTGCTCCCGCGAGGTGGAAAATCTTCGGGGAGACACCGAGAGCGCCCTTGATCTTTCAGGCCCTCCTTGAGTTTAGGTGCCGTGACAGCTCTTGCCTACTGCGCCTGACAGCCCGCGGCAAGGTTCTCCACGCCTTCAGGACGCATTCATCTCGTCCGCTATCCGCTCCATGAGCTCGCAGGACTCCTCCGGCCCGAGCGTCCATTCCCCGAGCTGCTCGAACCGCTCCCGGTAGTCGATGATCTGCGGGTCACGGCCGGTCAGGATGAGGTCGCCGCCCCGGGAACCCTCCAGATAGAGCACCTCACCGAGTTCGGCATCGAATTCCAGCAGGGTGAACGGACCTCGCTGCCCGAAATGAGCGCCTTTGCTGAACGGAATGATCTGGATCGTGACGTGGTCGCCCTGCGCGGCCTCGACCATGTGGCGGAGCTGGGTGGGCATGATGCCCTTGCCGTTCTTCATGGTCGCCCCGACCTGCCGGCGCACGACCGCCTCGTCGAGGATGAAGTGGCGGTGCGGCGCGGGGTCACGTTCGGCCATCCTGTCCTGCCGCTCCAGCCGGAGGTTCACCAGCGTCTCGATGTCCTCCTCCCGGGCGTCGCCGGTGAACTGGCGCAGGATGATCCGCGCGTAGTCCATGGTCTGGAGGAGGCCGGGGACGACGTTGGGCTGGACCGCACGGATATGGGAGGCCCCCGCCTCGTAACCCAGGTAGTTGCGGAACTGCGCGTCGGCGATCGGGTACGAGGCCCACCACCCCCGCTCCCTGGTGGACTTGGCGAGCCGGGTGAGCCTTTCGGTCTCCTCCGCGTCCTCCACTCCGTAGAACCGGAGCAGCGCCTGAAGGTCGGTCGTGGACGTCCCGACGGTCCCGCCTTCGATGCGGATCACCTTGGACACCGACCAGTCCAGCCTCTTGGCGACCTCGTCCTGGGTTCTTCCCGCCTCGCGCCTCAACCGCAGCAGGTCCATCGAGAGCAGTGCGCGCTGAACGACGGGGCCGAGATCTGATGCCATTTCTCTCTCTCAGCAACAAGAGTCACGATGCTTGACCACTATCACAGCCTCGCCACCGCCAGAACGCCATATGCATCGTGAATTACATCAAACAGCCACACACAAGGCGATTCTGGCCAACAGCCAGGTTATATTAGCAAGGTAGCAGATAGCGTGATGCAGAGCTCCAGTACGCAAGTCAAGAGAGCTTCAGCTTCACGTGCCGAAGGTGTCGGCGCGCACTCCCGGTCGTCGGCGGAGAACCGAGGTCGAAAGTGGAAACCCTGCCCGTCCACAGGAGCATCGTGGTGCTGGACATCGAGAGCTCCACGAGCCGCAACAACCTCCTCAAGGAGGAACTGCGCCGCCAGCTCTACCGGATCCTCGACGAGGCGCTGGCCACCCTCGGGATCGACGAGCAGCGCCGTGACCCCTATGAGGACCGCGGGGACGGGGTGATCGCGCTGATCCACCCTGCCGACGAGATCCCCAAGTGCCATCTGCTCAGCCGGCTGGTGCCCGCCCTGGCGCGGTCGCTCCTGGACTACAACCTGTCCATCCCCTACGAGGAGTGGTTCCGGCGCGGTATGCGCCTGCGGGTCGTCGTCCACGCCGGCGAGGTGCACCGGGACTCGCGGGGGTTCTTCGGTGAGGCCCTGGACGTCGCCTGCCGGCTGCTGGACTCCCGGCGGTTCAAGCGTTCGCTGGCCTCCAGCGCCGACCCGCTGGCACTGGTCGTGTCCGAAGACCTGTACTGGAGCACGGTCCACCACGAGTACGACGGGCTGCGTCCCGCGGACTTCGTCCGGGACATCCGGGTGACCGTCGGTGGCCGCCACCACCATGGCTGGCTGCGTGTTCCCTCGCTTCTGGCCACCAGTGACACCGCCTGAGCGCGGCTGCGGGGCGGTGTTCGGGTGGTGGCCCCTGGGGGAGGAGGGGGCCTTTGGGAGTCTGTTGGGCGTGGGATGTCTCACACCTGTTGGTCAATCAGGTTAACCGGGGCATGACGCCCTAAGAGTGACCTCTAGCCTGAGGCGACAGGTTGTTCTTCGAACAACGACCCGTTGAGCGGGGGTTCAACCCATTACTCTCAGTGATATTCCTGTCTCACGGCGCCGTGTGGAACTTCAGGGCCACCGCGGCGCTCGGGGACTGCGCCCCGAGAACACGCTGCCCGGCATCGCGCACGCGCTGGCCCTGGGTGTCGACGCGGTGGAGTTCGACGTGGGGCTGACCGCCGACGGCGTGGTCGTCGTGCACCACGACCAGACGCTCTCCGCGCTGACGTCCGTGGACCGGGAGCCCGTCGTGCCGGGGGACCCGCTGTGGCCCTACGTGGGGCGGCGGATCCGGGAGTTGACCCTCGCCCAGGTGCGGACCGTGGACTCCGGGACACGGCGGCCCGACGACCCGTTCGACCCCTTCACCCTCACCCAGCTTCCGATGCCGGGCACCCCGGTCGCCACGCTCCAGGAGGTGTGCCGGCTGATCGGCTGCGCGCCCACGGTGCGGTTGTGCGTGGAGTTGAAGACCGACCCGTTCTGGGCCGACGCCGAGGTCGAGGAGTTCACGGCCGCGGTGATCGGCGTGCTGAACGAGCACGGGCTGCTCAACCGGTCGCGGCTGCTGGGTTTCGACTGGCGGTTCCTGGGGCACGCGCGGCGGCTGGCGCCGCGGGTGGGGCGGGTGGCGCTGGCCGAGCCGCCCACGCTCGACCCGTCCTGGCTGGACGGCGGCGACCC
>JAFACJ010000116.1 GCA_023425615.1 Actinomycetes bacterium | reverse complement strand
GGCCGTGGCGGAACGCCAGGCCGCGCGACCGGCAGGCGATCCTGCTGGCGCTCGCCGACCTGATCGACGCCCACTACGAGGAGCTGCGGCTGCTGGAGGCCGTCGACATGGGCCTGCCGATCGGACGGCCGCGCCCGGACGGATATCCGGCCTGGGAGGCCGACATCCTGCGCTACTTCGCCGGATGGGCCACCAAGATCCACGGGGAGACGATCCCCAATTCGCTGCCGGGGTCGGTCTTCAGCTACACGCTCAAGGAGCCGATGGGCGTCGTCGCCGCGATCGTCCCCTGGAACCGGCCGCTCAGCAACGCGGTCTGGAAGATCGCCCCGGTGCTGGCCACCGGCTGCACGATGGTGCTGAAGCCGGCCGAGGAGGCGGGCCTCGTCGCGCTGCGCGTGGGCGAGCTCCTGGCGGAGGCCGGCGTGCCCGACGGCGTCGTGAACGTCGTGACCGGCTTCGGCGAGGAGATCGGCGCGGCGCTCGTGGCGCACCCGGACGTCGACAAGGTGGCCTTCACCGGGTCCACCGCGGTCGGCCAGGAGATCGTCAGGTCCTCGGCGGGCAACCTCAAACGGCTGTCGCTGGAACTCGGCGGCAAGTCGCCCGACATCGTGTTCGCCGACGCCGACCTCGCCAAGGCCGTGCCAGGCGCCGCGATGGGCGTCTTCTACAACTCCGGCCAGGTGTGCTGCGCCGGGACCCGCGTCTACGTCGAGCGGCCCGTCTACGACGAGTTCGTCGAGGGGATGTCGCGGTTCGCCGAGAAGCTCAAGGTCGGCGACAGCCTCGACCCGCGGACCAGGATCGGGCCGCTGGTGTCGTCGGAGCAGCTGGCGCGCGTCCTCGGCTATCTGGAGCTGGGGCCCGAGGAGGGCGTGCGCACCACGGCCGGCGGGCGGCGCCTGGACTCCGACGGGCTGGCGGACGGGTACTTCGTCGCGCCGACCGTCTTCGCCGACGTCCAGGACGGCATGCGGGTCGCCCGCGAGGAGATCTTCGGGCCCGTCGCGTGCGTGCTGCCGTTCGACACCGCCGAGGAGGTCATCGCCCGGTCCAACGACACGCCCTTCGGGCTCGCCGGAGGCGTCTGGCCGCGCGACGTGGGCAAGGCGCACCGGATGGCGCGCGAGCTGCGGGCCGGGACGGTCTGGGTCAACAGCATGCTGCTCATGGACCCCGCCGTCCCCTTCGGCGGCTACAAGATGAGCGGCTGGGGACGGGAGATGGGCCAGCACGCGCTGGATGAGTATCTCGACGTCAAGTCCGTCTGGATCGACACGGACTGAAGCGCGGTGCGGGCGGGGGCCGGCGCCCCCGCCTCAGCGCTTCTCGCGCGCCGCCTGGAGCACGGCCTCGAAGCCGCGGTGCAGGTGCTGGGGCGCCGGCTCGTTGCGGCCGAAGACGACGGTGTCGAGCAGGCCGCTGCGCACCCCGGGCTCGGTGCGCCCGGCGACCCAGAAGTCCTCGCCGTCCACGACCGTCTCGCAGATCCACGGCGCCATCTCCGTCGCCTTGGCCAGCTCCTCCTCCCCCAGGTCGGGACGGAAGTAGGAGGTGTGCACCACCTCGGACGCCGCCTCGTCGACCGGGAGGATCTGCCACAGCTCGATGTGGCGGCTGTCGAGGGTGAGGCTCGTGTTGGGGAAGAGCGCGTACTGGTAGCTGAAGTGCCGCGCCGGGTCGTCCCACTCCTCCTCCGGACGGTCCCGCAGCTCGTCGATCGAGCGCAGCGCCGAGCAGTTGCGCAGGTGGAGGCCGAACGGGTCGAAGGTCAGCACGTTGCCGTAGGCGTAGGTGGCCAGCGTCGTGCGGTGCAGGAAGTCGAAGTGGTAGTTCTCCCGGAAGGTGTCGAGCGTGACCTTCCAGTTGGCGGCGACCCGGTGGACGTGCGGCTCCCCGTGCGGCTTCCAGCCGGCGAAGTCGAACATGGCGAGCTCGTCGGCGAGGCCGGGGCCGAGGTAGGCGTCGATGTCAGGCACGGGCCCGGGGCGCAGCCGCCCGACGATCAGCCCGTGGCCCTCGGCGACCGGCAGTTCGACCAGGCCCTTGTCCTCCTTGCACATGCCCTCGAAGGCGTCTCCCTTGGGGATGCGGACCAGCTTCCCCTTCAGGTCGTACGTCCAGGCGTGGAAGGGGCAGGTGAACCTGATGCCCTCGCCCGCCCCGTCGGCGACGCGCACGCCGCGGTGGCGGCAGGAGTTCACCAGCGCGCGGACCCTGCCCTCGCCGTCGCGGGTCAGCAGGATCGGCGTCCCGCCCAGGTCGACGGTCCGGTAGGTGCGCGGCTCGGGGAGGGCGCCCGACAGGCAGAAGACCAGCGGCTGGTCGTGGAAGAGGACCTCGACCTCCTCCGCGTGGCGCTCGGCCGAGTAGATGCCGGCGGGGAGCTCCATGACGCTCTCGGCGAGATCGGTCGTGCGGTGTTCGAGGTGGTCTAGCAGCCTGCGTGCGAGACCTCGCTCCAATGCTTCCCTGTCCACGGCTGGAGGCTAACAAGTAATCGCTCACTCTACAAGGCTGAGGACTTGAGAGTGAACGCTTGCTTTCCAAGCGTGAGAACCTTATTTTCATTGTTATGGCGAAGACAGAGTTTGTGGTAGACGCTGATTCTCACTGGTGTGAGCGCCCCGACCTGTTCACCAGCGAGGCCCCCGCCGAGTACCGCGACCGCGTGCCCCGGGTGGAAGAGGTGGACGGACAGCTGATGTGGGTCTTCGACGGGCATCCCGTCGGCAAGTACAGCGCCGGGGGCGTCGTCGCCCGCGACGGCTCCAAGGAGGAGTCGGAGATCGCGCTGCACTCCTGGACCATCGACCAGATCCACGAGGGCGCCTATGACCCGAAGGTGCGCCTCCAGGTCATGGACGACTGCGGCATCGACGCGCAGGTCATCTTTCCCAGCACCATCGGCCTGGGCGGGCAGGGCCTGGCCATGGTCGACGACTCGCGGCTGCGCACTCTTGCCATCGAGCTCTACAACGACCGCCAGGCCCGTATCCAGCGGGAGTCGGACAACCGGCTCCTGCCGCTGCCCCTCATGCCGGCCTGGAGCATCGACGAGTGCGTCCGCGAGGTAAGGCGCGTGTCGGCGCTGGGCGCGCGCGGCGTCAACATGACGTCCGACCCGCAGGACCTCGGCTCCCCCGACCTGGCCAGCTCCGAGTGGGACCCGTTCTGGCAGGCGTGCACCGAGGAACGGCTACCGGTCCACTTCCACATCGGCGCCAGCGTCACCAACATGACGTTCTACGGCAAGTACTCCTGGGACTCCCACCCGCCGAGCACCCGTCTCGCCATCGGCGGCACGATGCTGTTCATCGGCAACGCCCGCGTCGTGGCCAACCTGCTCGTCTCCGGCGTCTTCAGCCGGCACCCCGACCTCAAGGTCGTCTCGGTGGAGAGCGGCTGCGGCTGGATCCCCTTCATCCTGGAGGCCCTGGACTACGAGATGGCCGAGAACGCGCCGAGCGACCTGGCCAGGCTCGGCAAGATGCCGTCGGAGTTCTTCCGCACCAACATCTACGCCACCTACTGGTTCGAGACCAACCAGAACAAGCTGCCCTCCCTGGTGGAGTCCGTCGGCGAGGACAACATCCTCTTCGAGACCGACTTCCCGCACCCCACCTGCCTGTACCCCAGCCCCGTCGAGCGGGCCAAGGAGACCATGAAGTCCCTGTCCGACGACGCACGCCGCAAGATCCTCGGCGAGAACGCCCGCAAGCTCTACCGCCTCTGAAGCCCTCCTCCCTCCCCGCTCCCGGGGCGGCCTCCCGTC
>JAFACJ010000092.1 GCA_023425615.1 Actinomycetes bacterium | reverse complement strand
GACAGCGCCCGCTCCTCGGCGGCCTCGACCGGCACCTCCAGGCCGTCGGCGAGGAAGGAGTCCCAGCCCTGGTCGCCGTAGACGACGATCCGCTCCAGCTGCGGCAGGTCCTCGTCCTGGAGCATCTTCAGGTACGAGACGCCCATGAAGCCCTCGGCGACGAACAGGACCTTCGCGCCGGTCCGGCGCAGCACACCGGCCGCCTCCAGGCCGCGGAACCGGGTGGACAGCGGGACGACGGCGGCCCCTGCGTCCCACAGCCCGTAGCAGGTGACGACCCAGTCGGGGTTGTTGGGCGCCCAGACGGCGACACGGTCGCCGGGCTCGACGCCCAGCGCGATGAGCGACCGCGCGACCCGCGACGCCCGCTCCCGCAGCCCGGCCAGGGTGAGCCTGCCGCCCTCCGCCGAGACCGCCACGACGTCACCGTGGGTGCGGGCGCGGTCGCGGAGCATCCGCGGGATCGTGCCCCACTCGGGTACCGGTGCCACTTCCGCCTGCGGTTCCATGAGGCCTCCTCGCCTGCCACGGCCGCCGCCGACCCGCCTCGGAGCGAGCCCAAGGACAACGAGGCGGGGCGGCGGCGGAGCTTGCCGGACTGTTCAGATGTGGTCGTACGTCATCAGAGCGCCGAGCGGACGCGGCCGAGGTGGTGGCCGCGCAGGTCGGTGACCGTCGGAGGAGCCGGCGTCTCGGCGACGTCGGGAGCGACGGAGACCTCGATGTGGACCGGGGTGAGGGCGGTCAGGGCCTGCCCGATCCGGCCCGCCCACATGGGGTTCTTCACCAGGCTGTCGCGGTTGAAGGAGACCTCCAGGACCGCCTTGTCGAGGGTTCCGTCACGGGAGACGCGCAGTTCCCAGTGGCTGATCCCGTCGATCCGCGACAGCGCCAGCTCGATCTGGGGGAGGGAGACCCAGCGTCCTCGGATGAGGATGTGCTCGCCGACGGTGTGCGCGGGCTGGCCGAGGGAGCCCTCGACGACCCAGCCGGTGCGCAGCGCCGCGTCGCCGAGCGTGGAGTGCCAGGACGGGGTGAGGACCAGTTCGCCGTACCCGTCGAACTCGGCGACCAGTTCGTCCTTGTCCGGCGGCGCCACGCCCAGCAGGCCGTCGCCGACCGGGGTGAGGCCGGGCCCGTGGGCGATGGGGACGCCGAAGAACGGGTCGGCGAAGAGCTGGACGACGTCGGCCTCGAACTCGGTCTCCAGCTGGCGCAGCCAGTTGCGGGAGGGGATCTCCCCGACGAGGAGGATGCGGTCCAGTTCCAGGTCCAGCGGGTCGAGGAGGAACTCCAGGTGGAGGCGGGCGAGGAAGTCCATCGCACCCGAGGGGGTGGTGATGAGCACGTCGGCGCGGGTCTGCTCCAGCGCCCGGTGCAGCCGCAGCCGCCCGCGCGGGCCGACCGAGGCGACGGCCGCGGCGACGTCGAGCGCGGCCTCGGCCAGCGAGGAGCCCTGGAGCTCCCCGTCGTTGTTCAGGGCGACCACGGCGCGGTGGGAGGAGGACAGGCCGGCGGCGGAGAGCGTCCGCGCCGTCAGGTCCAGCGCCGCGGCCCGGTCGGCCGGTGCCAGCGGCGCGACCACCTCGGCGTCGGGGGAGACCAGCAGCAGGCCCTCGGCCGTGCGACCGGTGGGGAAGGTCTCGCGGGAGTACCAGTTCACTGCATGACCTCGCTCATGAACAGCTTCATCGATTCGGTGACGTGCTCGTGTGCCAGGCCGCCCACCTGGGCCTGGAGGATCAGGTCGGTGGCGCCGGCCGCGGCGAGGCGCTCGACCGCCTTGCGGGAGCCCTCCACGTCGTCGATGACGACCATGAGGTTGTCGCGCAGGATGTCCATCGCCTCGTCCGGCGGCAGCGCGACGGCCTGCTGGCCCAGCACCCGGTGGGTGGCGTGGCGGGCGTCGGTGTAGGAGGGCGGGGCGACCAGGTTGACCTGGCGGCGCAGGTACCACAGGACCGCGTCGGCGGCGGTGTCGACGGCCTCCTGGCGGGTCGGCGCGACATACCAGGGGATCATGATCGCGATGCGCCGGGTGTCGGGGTCGAAGCCGTTCTCGGCCAGGCACGCCTTGTAGGCGGCGATGTCGTCGGCGACGTCGTCGATGCCCTTCAGCATCGTCATGCCCAGCAGGTTGTAGCCCTGCTTGGCGGCGGCCAGATAGCCCTCGAGGGAGGTGGAGGCGACCCAGACGGGCGGGTGCGGCTCCTGGACGGGCCGGGGGTAGACCGACACGTTCGGTACCTCGAAGTACTCGGTCTTGCGGGTGATGGGCTGCCCGTCGGCGTTCCAGATGGCCAGGACGGCCTCCAGCGACTCCTCCCACAGCTGGCGCGACTGCTCGAACGGCCGCTGGAAGGCCTGGTACTCCAGGGGCGAGGCGCCGCGCCCGGTGCCGAACTCCACGCGCCCGCCGGACAGGACGTCCAGGGTGGCCACCCGCTCGGCGGTGCGGATGGGCGACTGGAAGGGCAGCAGCACCACGCCGAGGCCGAGGTGGATGTCCCGGGTGAGCTGGGAGATGGCCGCCAGCACCAGGTCGGGCGCCGAGGAGTGCGAGAAGCCCCGGGTGAAGTGGTGCTCGACGAACCACGCGGTGTCCATGCCGAGCTGGTCGGCGAGCACGACCTGCTGGAGCACGTTCCGGAACGCCTGACTCTCGATCTCCCGGCTGCGTCCCCGTACCTCGAGCTCGTATCCGACGCTGATCCGTAGGGACGTCATCCCCGCCTCCCGCTCTCCGATGTTAACCAAGCGCTCGCTTGGTAGATTAGCAGCGGCCGTCCGCTCCGAACAAGTCACCAAGGGCTTCCCGGGTCGGTGCCGGGAGGGGAGGATGAAATCGTGAGGCGAACAAGTAGGAAAAGTTGGGTACTGATGCCGGTGGTGCTGGCGTGGTGCGGGCTCCCCGCGGCGGCGCAGGCGAAACCGATTCCCCCGGGGCAGGGACACGACGCCGTCCCCGCCTATCTGGGAGGCCCTGCCGTCCCCAAGGCCATCCCCGGCCTCCCCGTCCCCGCCAACCCGCACATGGCAGCCCCCGGATACGCCGCCATGCACGCCGACAGCTACGCCTCCGACACCTATCCGTTCCTCGGCCCGCTGGGACGGAACCCGCAGGTGCTCTCCGAGGCGAAGGCGAACGGGCTCCCCGGCCTGTGCTCCACCGTCAACTACGCGCGCAGCACCGGCCTGATCGTGGCGCAGTGCACCAACGTCGGCACTTTCACACTGCGTCTGATCGACCCCAAGACCCTCAAAGACCTCGCCACCTACACGCTGCCCGCACGCCCCTCCACCGTGCAGGCGGTGACCAGCCTGCAACTCGACAAGGTCCTCACCGACACCTCCGGCGGCGCCTACTTCTACGTCGACGACAAGGACCGCGCCGTACTGGCCGACTCCGCCTTCCACATCCGCCGCTTCACACACGTACGGACGGCACAGGGCTGGCGCTTCAAGGTCACCGACGACTGGAACCTCACCCGGTACGTCCCGCACTCCTGCCCCACCTGGAAGAACCCCAAGCCCAAGGGGGAGTGCGACCCCATCACCTCCGTCCAGCCCGACTGGCAGGGACGCATCTGGTGGGTCACCCGCCAAGGACGCGTGGGCACCGTCGACCCCCGCAACGGGCGCGTCAGAGTGCTCCGGTTCAAGAAAGAGGCGATCCAGAACTCCTTCGCCGCCAGCCGTGACGGAGTCTCGGTCGTCACCGACCACGCCCTCTACCAACTGCGCGCGGACGCCACGGGCAAGCCGAAAGTCCTCTGGCGCCAGCCCTACGACAGGGGAGTCCGCCGCAAATCCGGCCAGCTCGACCAGGGATCCGGCACCACCCCCACCTTCCTCGAAGGCGAATACGTGGCGATCACCGACAACGCCGAGCCGCGCATGAACGTGCTGGTCTACCGCGTCAGCGACGGCGAGCGCATCTGCAAGGTGCCCGTCTTCCAGAAGAACAAGTCCGCCAGCGACAACTCCCTGATCGGTTACGGGCGCAGCCTCGTGGTCGAGAACAACTCCGGCTACCGCAACTTCGTGGAACTGAAGCCCGGAGCCTCATCCGTCGGCGGCCTCAGCCGCGTGGACGTCGCCTCCGGAGGCTGCCGCACGGTCTGGACGAGCAAGGAACGCAGCCCCTCCACCGTCGCCAAGGCCAGCGTCCCCGCCGGCCTCGTCTACGCCTACACGAAGGAACCCCGCAAGGACGGCGTCGACGCCTGGTACCTGACGGCGATCGACTTCCACACCGGCAGGACCGTCTACAAGGTCCTCACCGGCACCGGCAAGTACTACGACAACAACTGGGCCCCCATCAACCTCGGCCCCGACGGAACCGCCTACATAGGGGTGATAGGCGGCCTCGTGGCCGTCCGTGACCGAGGCTGAACCTCCCTAGAATTCTCCGGTGAACACGCAGCGTTTCGGGATCCTCATCAGGCCGTCGGCCAACCGGGTGTACGCGGAGTCCTCGGTGGCGCTCATGGAGGCGGAACTGGAGGTCCTCGACCAGGCCGTCCTCGGAGGGCGGATCGCGGACCTGCGGAGCCAGGACATCGGCGGCGTCCCCTACCTGACGTTCGCGGCCGAAGACCTCTCCGCACGCGACGTCGCCTTCCTGTCGAACCTGTCCTCCCTCTACGCGCTCTTCCGCCTGGGGGAGGAAGGGGCCCTGTACCCGGTGGGTCTGAGCCCGCTGGACCAGTTGGACGACGACCTGCTGACGATCCAGAAGTACGCGGGGAAGACCAACGAGTACTTCACCAAGCTGCTGCTGAACACCACCATCTGGGCGTCGGCCTCCGGCCCCCACATGACGGACCGGACACTGAGGGTGTTCGATCCCATGTGCGGCCGGGGGACGACCCTCAACCAGGCACTGATGTACGGCTACAACGCCGACGGCATGGACATCGACGGCAAGGATTTCGAGGCGTACTCGGCCTTCCTGCGCACTTGGATGAAGCGCAAACGCCTCAAGCACACCGCCGAGACCGTCCCCGTACGCCGCGACCGCAGGCTCGTGGGGCGCAAGCTCGACATCACCTTCGGCCTGTCGAAGGAGGACTACAAGTCCGGCGACAAGCGCAGGCTCACCGTCGTCAACGCCGACACCACCCGCGCCGCCGACTTCTTCGCGGCGGACTCGTTCGACGTGATCGTCACCGACGCCCCCTACGGGGTCCAGCACGGCGCCCGCAACCGCGACGCCCTCACCCGCAGCCCCTTGGAGCTGCTCACCAGGGCCCTGCCCGGCTGGGTCCGCCTCCTGCGCCGCGGCGGCGCCGTCGGCATCTCCTGGAACACCCATGTGACCAGCCGCGAGGAGGCTGTCGCCGCCCTGGCGGACGCCGGTCTGGAACCGCTCGACGAGGGCCCCTACCTGAAGTTCCGCCACCGCGTCGACCAGGCGATCATCCGTGACGTGATCATCGCCCGCAAGCCCTGAGGCCGGCCGCAGGGAGGGCTCAGGAGGGCGCTCCGGGGGAGAGCTGGTCGTCGGCCAGGCCGGGGAAGGGACGGGGCGGCCCGTTCCTGGCTCAGCGGACGCGGCGGGCCACGGTCTCCTGCAT
>JAFACJ010000083.1 GCA_023425615.1 Actinomycetes bacterium | reverse complement strand
TTATTTTTTGGGGGGGGGCGGGGGGGGGGGTATGGGGGGTGGGCGCGGGCTCGACGCGGACCACGCGGTGCGCCAGGCGCTGGAGGCGGCCGACGACTCCCTCGGGCATGAGGAAGACGATGGCGATGAGGACGGCGCCGAAGAGCACGCCCGAGACGTGCCCCGACACCAGGTCCGCGGTGTAGTAGGGGATGAACACGACGGCAAGGGCCCCGGCGACCGGCCCGTAGAGGGTGGCGGCGCCGCCGAGGAACAGGCCGGTGATCAGTTCGATGGACTTCAGGAGCGTGAAGGAGCCGTCGGGTGACAGCGCCCCCACGTACATGGCGAACAGTCCGCCCGCCAGGCCGGTCACCGCTCCGGACAGGCCGAAGGCGAGGGTCTTGACCGAGGCGATGTGGACGCCGGACGAGGCGGCGGCGAGCTCGTTGTCGCGGGTCGCGATCATCGCCATGCCGAGGCGGCTGCGGGTGAGGTTGCGGATCAGCAGCAGGACCAGGACGAGGACGATCGCGCACACCCAGTACAGCCACAGGTGGCGCTGCCCGAGCCGCAGCCCCGTCCACTCCGGCGGCGCGAGCTGCCGGGAGCGGATGACCAGCCCGGCCGCGCCGCCGGTGAGGTCGGTGAAGCGCTTGACCAGTTCGGGGAAGGCGACGCCCACCGCGAGCGTCACCAGGGCCAGGTAGAGGCCGCGGATGCGCAGGGCGGGCAGCCCGACGACGAAGCCGAGCACGAAGCACAGCACCGCTGCGACGGGCAGGGTGAGCAGCGGTTCGACCTGGTAGGAGACGATGAGCACGCCGGTGGTGTAGGCGCCGAGCCCGAAGAACGCCGAGTGCCCGATCGACAGCAGCCCGGTGTAGCCGGTGACGAGGTTGAGGCCGCTGATGGCGATGGCGAAGATCAGGACGCTGGTGAGCTGCCCGACCCGGAAGGGCTCGAGGCCCGAGCCCAGGTAGAGCAGGACGGCGGCCAGGAGCGGCCCGGACAGCAGGAGCAGCCGGTGCCCGGCGGTGCCGCGGACGACGGTGAGCAGGGGGCCGCGGCCGGCGGAGGGCGGCGCGGCGGCGGATGCGGGGATCTCGGTGGAGGTGGTCACAGCCGCTCCATCTGTCGGGTGCCGAACAGCCCGGTCGGCCGGAACAGCAGGATGAGGACGATGACGACGAGCGCCGCGGTCTGCTGGAGCGTCCCGCCGACGAAGCCGACGTAGCCGGTGATCATCGCCTCCAGCAGCCCGATCGCCAGCCCGCCGACGACCGCGCCGATGGGGCTGTCGAGCCCGCCGAACAGGGCGGCCGCCGAGGCGTAGATGAGGATCGGGAACATCGTCGTCAGGCTGAGCTGCTGCGCCGACAGGGGCGTGATGAGGACGCCGGCGAGGGAGCCGATGATCCCGGCCAGGCCCCAGCCGAGCATGAGGATCCGCCCGGTGGGCACGCCGCTCAGCGCGGCGGACTCGGGGTTGTCGGCGACGGCGCGCATGTGCAGGCCGAGCCGGGTCCGGTTGAACAGCAGGAACGTCAGCCCGATGAGGGCGGCGACCACCAGCCACACGCCGAGCGCGTCGAAGTACAGACGGGTGCCGGCGACCGCCAGGTAGTCCTCCTGGCCGCCGGGGAAGAGGCCGGGCATCGTCTTGGTCTCGGAGTCGAACAGCAGCCCGGCCAGCGCGTTGAACCCGGTGAACAGGCCGAGCGCGACGATGAGCGTCGCCATGTCGTTGCGGCGCCGCACCGGCCGGATCAGGGTCCGCTCGACCAGCGCCCCGAGCACGAACCCGATGGCGCAGGCGGCGAGGGCGGCGAGCCACACGGGCACGTCCTGCGTGGTCAGCGCCCAGGCGATGTAGGTGGTGAACAGCGCCATCTCGCCCTGGGCGAAGTTGATGGTGCCGGTGCCGCGGAACACCACGACCAGGGCGAGCGCCATGATCGCGTAGACGGTCCCGTTGGTGACGCCGTCGAAGAGGCGTTCCAGGAAGATGTCCATCGGGTTCTCCTCACAGGCCCAGGTAGGCGCGGCGGATGGACTCATCGGCCTGGAACCGCGCGGCGTCGCCCTCGGCGATGACCCGGCCGACCTCCAGCAGGTAGACCCGGGAGGCGATGCCGAGCGCGAGGTCGGCGTTCTGCTCGACCAGCAGCAGCGCGGTCCCCTGCTCGCGGTTGACCTCGGCCAGCACCTCGAAGAGCTCTCCGACGATCTTGGGGGCGAGGCCGAGGCTCGGCTCGTCGCACAGCAGCAGCCGGGGCCGGCTCATCAGGGCGCGGGCGACGGCGAGCATCTGCTGCTCGCCGCCCGAGAGCGTCCCCGCCTCCTGCCCGGCACGCCGTGCCAGGACGGGGAAGACCTCGCACCAGCGCTCGATGTCGGCGGCGATCTCCGCGGTGTCGCGGCGCAGCGCGGCGCCGACCCGCAGGTTGTCCATGACGCTGAGGTGGGAGAAGGTGCCGCGGCCCTGCGGTACCAGGCTGATCCCGGCCGAGACGACCGCGGCGGGCGCCGCCCCGTCGAGGGAGGCGCCGGCGAACCGGACGGTGCCGCCGTGCGGGATGAGCCCGCTCAGCGCCCGCATCGTCGTCGTCTTGCCCGCGCCGTTGGCGCCGAGGACGACGACCACCTCCCCTTCCTCGACGGTCAGGTCGAGGCCGTGCAGGACGCGCGCCTGGCCGTAGCCGGCGGTCAGTCCCGCGACCTCCAGGAGGCTCATGAGGCCCTCCCCAGGTAGGCGGCGAGCACCCGCTCGTCGGCGCGGACGTCCTCGGGCGCCCCGTCGGCGATCTGGCGGCCCGACTCCATCGCCACGACGTGGTCGCTGATGCCCATGACCAGGCCCATGTGGTGCTCGACGAGCAGCGCGCCGAGGCCGCGGTCGCGGCGCAGCCGCAGGATCAGCTCGCCGAGTTCGTCGACCTCGGCGTGGGTGAGGCTGCCGGCCGGCTCGTCCAGCAGCAGCAGGCGTGGCCGTCCGGCCAGGGCGCGGGCCAGCTCGACGCGCTTGAGGGTGCCGAACGGCAGCCCCTCGGCGGGCCGGTGCGCCAGGTCGGCGAGGCCGAGATCGGCGAGGATCTCCAGCGCCTCGGCCTCCAGCCGCCGGTGCGCGGCGCGGGTGCCGGGCAGGCCCAGCAGCGACGCGGTGAAGCCCGAGCCCTCGCGGGTGTGCGCGCCGACCAGGGTGTTCTCCAGGACGGTCAGGGACGGGAACAGCGCGAGGTTCTGGAAGGTGCGGGCGACGCCGAGCCGGATGACGCGGTCGGGGCGGGTGCTCAGCAGATCGCTGCCCGCGAACGCGATGGCGCCGGAGTCGGGCCGGTACAGCCGGGTGACGCAGTTGAACAGGGTGGTCTTGCCCGCCCCGTTGGGGCCGATGAGACCGCAGATCTCCCCGGGCGCCACGGTGAGGGACACCCGGTCCAGGGCGGTGACCCCGCCGAAGCGCAGGGTCACCTCGGTGACCTTGAGCTCGGGGGGCGGATCGTGGGACATGTCGGCCGGACTCCTCTCGCCGTCACACTTCAATTATGAGTGTGCTTCCGGTCACACACTTGCTACAACAAAAAGAGTGACGACGTCAACGGGGTGAAATCCGACCGATACATCGATCTTGATATGACCATCCTTCGACCCCTTGGCCTAGTTACTCTCTTAGTTGTAGCGTGAGCGAGACGGGGGTCACCCTGACGAGGAGGCACCATGACCGACGCCGACCACCACCCCGCCGTGCGGGAACTGCTGGACAAGCAGGAGATCTACGAGGTCCTGGCCCGCTATCTGCGCGCCGCCGACCGCGGCGACGCCGACGGCATCGCCGCCTGCTATCTGCCGGGAGCCACCGAGGACCACGGCGGCGTCTTCACCGGCACCGCCGAGGAGTACGTCGCGAGCATCACCGAGGTCCTCACCCACCCGCGCGGCCGGACCATGCACTGCATGACGAACGTGCTCATCGACGTCGACGGCGACACCGCCTCGGCGGAGTCCTACGTCGTCACCTTCAGCGCCGTCCGCACCCCCGACGGACGCGGCAGCTCCTTCGTCGGCGCCCGCCTCCTCGACCGGATGGAGCGCCGCGACGGCCGCTGGGGCATCGCCCACCGCTCCCTGCTGTGGGAGTGGAGCCACGACGCGCCCGCCGCCGAGACCTGGCTGTTCGGGATGCTCGTGCCCGACCCCTCCGCGCTCACCCGGAGCGGCAAGTACCCCCACGACCCCGTCTACCGGAACGCGAACGGAGCCGCGCGATGACCGAGCTCAAGGAGTTCACCGCCCTGGTCACCGGGGCCAACCGCGGCATCGGCGCCGCCTTCGCCGCCGAACTGCTCGCCCAGGGCGCGAAGGTGTACGCCGCCGCGCGCAACCCCGCCGACATGCCGGAAGACCTGCTGGAGGCCGGGGCGGTGCCCGTCGCCCTCGACGTCACCGACACCGCACAGGTCCGCGCCGCCGCCACCGCCTGCCCCGACGTCTCGCTGCTGATCAACAACGCCGGCCACTTCGCCGGGCAGCGGCTCGTCATGGCGGACGACCCCGACGCCGCCCGCGCCGAGATGGAGGTGAACTACTTCGGGCCCCTCAACACCACCCGCGCCTTCGCGCCCGTGCTGGGCGCCAACGGCGGCGGCGCCATCATCAACGTCCTGTCCGTCGCGGCCATCGCGCCGACGGCGTTCATGGGCGGCTACTCCCCCTCCAAGGCCGCCACGCTGTACCTGAGCGGCATCACCCGCGCCGAACTGGAGCCGCAGGGCACCCGTGTCACCGCCCTCATCGTCGGCTCGGTCGACACCCGCATGGCCGGGCACGTGGAGGGGCAGAAGGAGAAGCCCTCCGACATCGCCAAGGCGGGCCTGAAGGCCATGCTGCGAGGCGAGCACGTCGCCGACACCGACTGGATGGCGATCGAGTCGCGGGCCCGGCTGGCCCGCGACCCCGCCCGCTACGAGCGCGGGCTCGCCAAGCTGCTGCACGCCGCGAACCTGAGGACCGGCCGGTGAACGACCTCGCGCTGATCCAGGCCACCCTCGCCGCCGCCGACCTGGCCGAGGCCGCCGGAGCCGCCCGCGCGGTCCTCGGGCTGCCGCCCGGCTTCCCCGACCCCGAACTCGCCTCCTGGGGCATGGTCAACGAGATCCTCGGGCTCGGCCGCACCTATCTGGAGATCGTCGCCCCGGCGGCCGGGAC
>JAFACJ010000051.1 GCA_023425615.1 Actinomycetes bacterium | reverse complement strand
GGATCGCGTCGCGGCTCGACGGCGAGGTCGACCACTCGGTGATGTGCAACTCGGCGTCCGGATACGGGCTGTTCTCGATGATCGTGCGCAGAACCTGCAGGTCGACGTACGTGGCGTCCTTCTGGCGCGTGATCGCGCTGACGTTGCCCAGGGAGTCCGCCGCGTAGTCGGTCGGGTACAGGTGGGTGGAGAGGAAGTCGATCGGCAGCCCGCGCTGCGCGCAGTACTCGATCAGTTCGTGGATCCACACCGGCTGCCAGTCGAGCGCGTCGGGGTCGGTGGCCACCGCGGTCTCGACCTCGAGCGACGGGTCGTGGGTCTCTCCGGAGTAGCGGGCGTCGGGGACGAACACGCTCGTTGACGGGCCGCCGACCCGCAGCCGGGGGTCGATGGCTTTGATCGCGCGCGCCGTGGCCTCGTACAGCTCGAAGTACTGGGCGCGCGTCCCGGTCCAGAAGTGCGGCACGAGGTTCGGCTCGTTCCACACCTCGAACGGCCACTGCCGCACCTCGTCGATGCCGTACCGCTCGATCCAGTGCCGTACAGTGGCGTCGACCAGCGCGACCCAGCGGTCCATCTCCTTCGGCGGGCTGCAGTGCGCCTTCCACCAGAACAGCGTCTCGGTCTGGGTGGCGAGCTGGCGCGGCATGAACCCGAGCTCCACGAACGGGCGGGCGCCCGCGTCGAGGATCGCGTCGAACACCTTGTCGACATACGCGAACGTGTAGACCGGCTCGGGCAGCGGCTGGTTCGGGCCGAAGCCGCCGCCGTTGTCCGTCCGGTAGACGAACATGTCGTCGTGGAACAGGCCGTGGAAGCGCACGTGCCGGGCGCCCAGCACCTGGACGGCCTCGCGGAAGTGCGCCTGCCAGTCCGCCCGCAACGCCTCGTTGGCGCGGCCAGCACCGACGCACTCGTTCCACACGTGATGCAGCGGCACCTCGGCGGGTGCCTGTCCGTCGATCAGCAGGGCTGTCGTCGCCTGCTCAGTCATGGAGAGCTCCCTCGCTTCGTCGGTGAGTGGGGTTTGCGAGCCCGGTGGTGTCGCTGACACGGAACCAGTCCACGTCGACATATCCCCCGGGCTCGGCAGTGGCGTAGTTGAAGAGGGCGAATCGGTACCCGGTGAAGTGAGCGAGGTCGTACTGCATCTGCACGGTGTCGCCCAGCCAGGTCCAGTTGCTGCCGTCGTACGAGTACGCGAACGACGCCGTATCGACGGCATCCCGGAAGTCGACGTCCGCGCGCAGGTAGACGACGTCCGCCCGCAGCGGCACCGGTGCGCTGGTGAAGGCGATGACGCCGTCGCCGCCTGCCCGGCGCATCACCAGGCTCCTGGTCCCGCCCTCCATCGCCACGGCGATGTATCCGTACTTGCGCTGGTAGGCGGAGATGCCTGCGACGTCCCCGTCCTTCATGTGCGAGACGTCCAGCGAGATGGCGCCGGAGCTCGTGGGTCCGAGCGTGCGTTGGGTGAGCGTGTTGCGCGCATCGAGGATGCTCGACGCGACGCTGCCCGTGGTCAGCCGCAGGTGTCCGGGCTGCTCGGTGAGCGACCAGAACCGGTGTCCGGGTTGTGGTTCCACTGCCACTGGAGCCCCAGGTCGGCCCCCGACCGTCACGCCCTCGCTGAGCACGACCCGGCCCTCCCACACGCCGCCCGCCGACTGCGGCGTTAGTGACGTCGACCTCCACAGCACCTCCTGGCGTATGCCACCCCGACGACCACTCGATCATCAAGACGTAGTAGTAGTCCCCGATCTTGTACGCGTGAGCGCCCTCGGTGTTCAGACCGCTGGTCTGGTCGACGTTGGCGTCCTCGACGAGCCGCGTCGCCGGGCCGTCCCACGCAAGGGTCCCGTCGTCGTGCCGCCGCAGCCTGCGCAGGTCGATCGACCCGCCACCGTAGACAAGCCAGACGTCGTCGCCGTCGAACAGCAGCGACTGATCGTGGGCGTACCCGTCGAGCACCGACCTGCTGCACGGCCCGCGCTCGATGTTGGGAGTCGAGTAGACGTACGTCTGCTGCGTGGTGAGGCTGCCGACCGACACGTAGTAGGTCCCGTCATGGAACCTGATGCTCGCTGCCCAGCTGCCCTGGCCGTTGCGCAGCGCCAGCGCGTCCGCGTCGTCGAGGATCGCCGCAGCGTACCCGGCGATGGACCAGTGCACCAGGTCGCTCGAGCGCATGATCGGGACGCTCGGCGCGAAGTACATCGTCGTGCTGACCATGTAGTAGTACCGGCCGTCGAAGACGACGTCCGGGTCGGGCACGTCCGCGAAGATGACAGGGTTGGTGAAGTCTGCCCCGCCCCGCCGTCGCGGATGTTCACGTTCGGTCGGTCCATCAGCGCAGCTCGAGCGCCACGGTGACGTAGGAGTGGGCGGGCAGGTCGACCTCGAGCCCCCGGGGATGGGGGCCCACGCCGGCATG
Organism: Actinomycetes bacterium; assembly: GCA_023425615.1. Taxonomy (GTDB): domain Bacteria; phylum Actinomycetota; class Actinomycetes; order Streptosporangiales; family Streptosporangiaceae; genus Actinocorallia. The sequence continues at coordinate 4,309 of JAFACJ010000051.1, read as the reverse complement.
GTCGGTGGGGGCGACGGCGTCGAGCTGCTCGGGGGTGTTGTGCGCGTCGAGCGCGGTGGCGGTCAGCACCCGCGCGGTGTGCCCGACGACGTCGCGGCCGCGCAGGTCCAGGACGAGGGTGCGGTCCGTCTCGGCGTCGAGGTTGGACAGCGAGACCAGGGCGGTGTCGCCCTTGACCGACGCGGACGCCGAGACCAGCGGCAGCTCGGTCGCGTCGACGGCGCGAGTCTCGACGTCGCGCAGGTGAACCGCGAGGGCGGCGGCATCGTGGTGGCCGGTGTTCATAGCGAAGACGTGGTACGTCGGGGTGAGCACGAGCGCCCCTGTGTCGGGGTCGGTGAGGATCATGGCCTGCAGCACGTTGACGGTCTGGGCGATGTTCGCCATGACCACGCGCTCGGCGTGACGGTGGAACGCGTCGAGGTGCACGGAGGCGACCAGGGCGTCGCGCAGCGTGTTCTGCTGGTACAGGAACCCGGGGTTGGTGCCCTTCTCCACGTTCCACCACGTGCCCCACTCGTCCACGACCAGGCCGACCTTGCGGTACGGGTCGTAGCGGTCCATGACCGTGGAGTGCCGGGTGAGCAGCTCCTCCATGCGCCGGGCGCGGGCCATGGTCACGTACCACTGGTCGGTGCTGAACCCGGTGGCGTCGCCCTTGTCCGACCACGGCCCGGCCATCGTGTAGTAGTGCAGCGACACGGCCTGGAACGGGCCCGCCGACCCGGCCGGGTCCGCCGCCAGGTCGTCGAACGAGCGCATGAGCGTCTCGGTCCAGTGCAGGTCGGCCTCGTTCGCGCCCGCCGCGATCCGGTACAGCAGGTTGCCGCCGTGGTTGCGGCTGTAGGTGGCGTACTGCCGGGCCAGAGACGCGAACTGCTCGGCGCGCAGGTTGCCGCCGCAGCCCCACGCCTCGTTGCCTAGGCCCCAGAACGGCACCCGCCACGGCTTCTCGCGCCCGTTCGCCCGCCGCAGCGCCGCCATCGGTGAGTCGTCCGCCCGGGTCAGGTACTCCACCCAGTCCGACATCTCCGCCACCGACCCGGACCCCACGTTCCCCGACACGTACGGGTCCGCACCGAGCAGCTCGCACAGGTCCATGAACTCGTGCGTGCCGAACGCGTTGTCCTCCACCACGTCGCCCCAGTGCGAGTTGACCATCCGCGGGCGGCTCTCGCGCGGACCGATGCCGTCACGCCAGTGGTAGTCGTCGGCGAAGCAGCCGCCCGGCCAACGCAGGTTCGGGATCGAGATCGCCCGCAACGCCTCGACCACGTCCGAGCGGATGCCCCGCACGTTCGCGACCGGCGAGTCCTCACCCACCCAGAACCCGCCGTAGATGCACCGCCCCAGGTGCTCGGCGAAGTGCCCGTACACGTGCCGGCTGATCGTGGCGCCGGGCAGGTCGAGGTCGATCACTGCGGTCGTGGTCGTCGTCATTGTCTCCCCATCAGTTGCGTGTTCCGTCATTGCATGCCTCAGCGAGGAGTTCGCGGAAGCCAGACCCGCATCGGGCCAAGGGCGCGGTTGCCCCAGGTCGAGAACGGGATCGCTGTCACCGTGTGCTCGTCGACGAGCTCGGTGGCGGTGTCGGGGTCGTAGAGGCCGGTGCCGCGTCCCGGTGATCGGGGATGCGGGGACGGCGCGCAAGGCGGACGTGCGCCCATAGGTGCTCGACATGGTTTCCTTCGACCGAAACGGGCTGAACGGCGCGGGTGGTTGCACCGCCCTAAGCCCCACCGCGGGTGGAGCCACGTACCACGAGACGGACGGGCGCGACGACGTGCTCGGCCGGGCCGGTCCAGCCCGCCATCTGCCGGTGCAGCAGACCCACCGCGGCCTCAGCGACACCTTCATGGTTCGCGTCGACGGAGGTGAGGCCGGGCGGGACGAAGCTTGACATGTCGAGGTTGTCGAACCCGGCGAGCTGGACGTCGGTGGGCACCCGGAGCCCGCTCTCTGCCAGGGCCGCGACCGCGCCGAGCGCGACGACGTCGGTGACGGCGAAGACGCCGTCGAAGGGCAGACCGGACGCGATCACATCGAGCAGGGCATCACGTCCGGCCGCCGACGTGAACGTGGAGATGGGCACCACATAGCGTGCGTCGACATCGAGGCCGGCATCGCGATGTGCGCGCTCCCAGCCAACGCGGCGGTCCGACGTCATCATGTGCGCGGTGTCGAACGTGCAGCCCAACCCAACGATGCGCCGCGAGCCGTGCTCGATCATGTGCGCCGTCGCGAGGCGGGCGCCCTCTTCGTTCGCCAGCCGCACGTGGTTGAACCGGTCGGGCACGTCACGCTCGCCGAGCAGCACGATGGGCTTGGCGGTACGCACGCGGTCCAGCTGGTCGCGGTCGAGTCCGACGACGGACAGCAGGACGCCGTCGTAGAGTTGGAGTCGCGCGACGCTCAGCGCCGCCATCTCATGCTCGGGGCTGCCGCTCGTCCGCTCAAGGACGAGGTGCCGCCCCTCGGCCTCGATCAGCGGCGCGATCTTGTCGGAGACCTCACCGAAGTAGTCGTGGAAGCTCGGCACGATGAAGGCGACGGTGTCGGTCCGTCCCGCGCGCAGGTGGCGCGCGGTCAGGTTGACCTCGTACCCCAGCGCCTCGACGGCGGCCATGACACGGGCGCGCGTCGGCTCGTTGACCGGGAGGCGCTCATTGACGACGTTCGACACGGTCATGACCGAGACGCCCGCCTCACGGGCGACGTCCGCCATCCTTACCACATATCCTCCTTATCGCGGCATTCTGCCAGCTCAGCAACGTCGTCTGGCGAGAAGCCCGCCACCCGTCCACACGCCGGGGCGGGCCTTGACGCAACACGATCGACTCTTTACTTTAACGCTAAAATCCCGCCCGGAATGAGGACGCCAAGCCCCAGCTCGCGTCGATGTGCCCACGACTTCCAGTCAAGGACGACCGGAACTGTTCTCAAGGGAGAGCCCTCGGTGCGTACCACAAGAACGAAGTTGTCAATTGTTGTCCTGGCTGCAGCCGTGTTAGTGGGACTTGTCGGATGCACCTCTGCCGACAACCCCGAAGACGACTCGGGAACGCTGACCCCCAGTGACCCCACGACGTTCACGGTCTGGATCACGTCGGCCCAGCAGGCCCCGGCACCCGACAACAAGATCACCAAGCTGCTCAAGGACAAGCTCGGTGTCACCCTCAAGTACGAGATCGTCACGCCGGACAACGAGGACCAGAAGATCGGTGTCATGCTCGCCGGCGGTGAGTTCCCCGACCTCATCGGCACCGGCGACCTGAAGCAGCGTCTCCTGCAGGGCGGCGCTCTGCGGCGCCTGGACGACATGCTGGCCAAGGGGGACTACCCCAACCTCGCCGAGCACGTCAAGGACGACATCAAGAAGATGAGCTACTCGGGCGACGAGGTGGACAAGGGCCTGTACATCCTCCCGAACTACAACCGCTTCTACGGCGACATCACGGGCGGCGTCTACTACGGTCCCGCGTTCTGGATCCAGAAGCGTGTGCTCGCGGACGCCGGCTACCCGGACCTCAGCAACATGACGCTCGACCGCTACTTCCAGCTCATCTCGAACTACAAGGCGAAGCACCCCCAGACCGCCGGCGCCCCGACCGTCGGCTTCGAAATTCTGGCGTCCACGGGCCGTGAGTGGGGCATGACCAACCCGCCGGCGCAGCTGGCAGGCTTCCCGAACAACGGTGGCGTCGTCGTCGACAGCAACAACAACGCGTCGATCTTCGCCGACAAGGACATCGCGAAGAACTTCTACAGGGTCCTCAACCAGCAGTACAACTCGGGTATCGTCGACCCCGAGTCCTTCACCCTGACGTTCGACCAGTACACCGCGAAGCTGGCCACCGGCACCGTCCTCGGCATGCACGACCAGGGCTGGAACTTCCAGACCGCCACCCAGTCGCTGCAGAGCGCCCGCAAGGACGAGTACACCTACGTGCCCCTCATGCCCGTCTACGACGGGGTGAAGCCCTGGTACGCCGACCGCCCCGTCATGAACACCAACCAGGGGTTCGGCGTCTCGGTCTCCAGCAAGCAGCCGAAGAAGGCACTGAAGTTCCTCGACATCATGCTCAGCGATGAGTGGCAGAAGACGCTCTCCTGGGGCATCGCTGGCGAGGACTACCAGGTCGGCGCCGACGGCGTCTTCTCCCGCACGGACGAGCAACGGAAGAACTACAAGGACCTCACCTGGCGTGCCTCCAACCGTCTCGATGCGCTGCTCGACATGCTGCCCAAGCGCAACGGCAAGTTCTCCGACGGCAACGCCTACAGCCCCGACGACCAGCCCGCCGAGTTC
>JAFACJ010000026.1 GCA_023425615.1 Actinomycetes bacterium | reverse complement strand
GCCGGGAACCCCGCCACAGCAGCGCGATGACGGCCGCGCCGGGGTCTCGGGCCGGAGGGCTGAGAAGATCAGTGGATGAGCCACGTCCTGTACGCGGTCATGTGCGCCGCGCCGCCGGTCCACCATGTCCGCGAACTCATCACCGCCGCCCATCAGCGGGACTTCGACCTCTGCGTGGTCCTCACGCCGACCGCTGCCTCCTGGCTGGCCGACGACCTTCCCGAGCTCGAGGAGCTGACCGCGCACCCCGTCCGGTCGACCTACAAGAGGCCCACCGACCCCGATGTCCTGCCCAAGGCCGACGCCTTCCTCGTCGCGCCCGCCACCTTCAACACCGTCAACAAGTGGGCGGCCGGGATCAGCGACACCCTCGCCCTCGGCCTGATCAACGAGGCCATCGGCCTGAGGGTCCCGATCGTCGCCGTCCCCTACTCCCAAGGCGCCCTGGCCGAGCACCCCGCCTACAAGCCGAGTCTGCGCACCCTGGAGGAGGCGGGTGTAGACATCCTCCGTATCGACTCGTCCGTCACCGCCCGGACCTTCCCCTGGGCCGCGGCCCTCGACCGGCTCCTTGAGCACCTGCCCTGACACGACGGCCCCTGCCCCTCCCCCGGGTGACCGGATTCAGGCTTTCTGCTCAGGTTCGAGGACTTCGGCGAGCGCACGGATGGTCGGTGTCAAGTACAGTTGCCTTATCGGTAGATGCGGAAGCGATCGCGCCTTCATCGCCAGGTCGATCTGAATGGCGTACAGCGAGTTGCCGCCGATGTCGAAGAAACTGTCATCGACTCCGACTCGTATGCCGAATACCGACTCCCACACCTCGATCAGGGCCGACTCGAACCCGTTCGTCGCGAGGTCCACCGGTTCGGGCGGACGGTGCCTCAGCACGGACGGGGCAGGCAGTCGGCCTCTGTCGAGTTTTCCGTTCGGGGTGAGCGGCAGAGCGGGAATCGCGGTGACGGTGCCGGGCACCATGTGCTCGGGCAGCCATCGCGCAGCCCGTCGCACCACCGCCGCCGTACTCGCCGTCGGCCCTGCGAGCACCACGTAGGCGTCGATCCGCAGGTCGGCGGCGTCGCGGGTGGAGTCGTTCAAGACGACGGCGGCCGCGGTGACGTCGGGGTCGGCGAGCAGGGTGTTGCGGATCTCGTCGAGTTCGACACGGAACCCGCGAAGCTTGATCTGGTTGTCGAGCCTGCCGAGATGCTCGAGCCTCCCGTCACGCAGCAGCCGCCCGCGATCGCCGGTCCGGTAGAGGCGCTCACCCGTGGCACCGGTGACGAAACGCTCGGCGGTCAGTTCGGGACGCCCGTGGTACTCCAGCGCCACTCCTTCGCCGCCCACATGGATCTCACCGGCGACACCGGCCGGGACCGGGCGGCCCAGCGCGTCACGAATACCGACGTGCCAGCCGGGAAGGGCATACCCCACCGACCGGCTGCCGCTCAGCGCCTCCCTGCGAGTGACGTCCTGGGCGGTGACATGGACCGTGGTCTCGGTGATGCCGTACATGTTCACCAGTCGGCAACGGGACTCGGGGTAGCGGTCGAACCAGCCGCGCAAGGCCGTCGTGTCCAGCGCCTCCCCCCCGAAGATCACGAGTCTGAGCGACACGAGGATCGGCAGGTCCCCGTCCACCCGCATGAAGTGGGTGAAGGCGGAGGGCGTCTGGTTCAGAACGGTGACCTCGTGTTCGGCCAGCAGATGGTGGAAGTCCTCCGGGGATCGGGAGATCTCATAGGGCACGACCACCAGGTGCGCTCCGGTGAGGAGCGCCCCCCAGATCTCCCAGACCGAGAAATCGAAGGCGCTGGAGTGGAACAGCGTCCAGGTGTCGGAGGGGCCCAGGGCGAATTCGTCCCGGGTCGCCGCCAGCAGGGCGGTGAGATTCCGGTGGGGGACCACGACTCCCTTCGGCCGACCGGTCGAACCCGATGTGTAGATGACGTACGCGGCGACCTCAGGTCCGCTTCGCACGGGAGGCCGGGGTGAGTCCGCTCCAAGCGATTCCAACTGTTCGGGTGTGACCGGACGTGCCTGGACGTGGGCGGAGAACTGCTCCTTCTCCGTGACCACGAAACGCAGATTCGCGTCATGGGCCGTATAGGCGATGCGCTCGGCCGGATAGGCCGGATCGATGGGCACGTAGACGGCATCCGCCTTGAGCACGGCCAGCATGGCGACCACGAGGTCGAGTGAGCGTTCGAGGCAGATGCCGATCCTCTCGCCCGGCCGCGCCCCGAGGGCGCGGAGTCCTGCCGCGCACCGGTCGGCGCGTTCGTTGAGCCGCCGATAGCTGATGGAGGCGCCGGCGCAGGTGACGGCGACCGCATCGGGGTTCTCACCGGCCCGTCGCTCGAAGAGCTCATCGACACGCATCGGATGCTCGCCGGTGTCCAGGGAAACGCCCGCGGAGCGGTCGTCCTCGGTCAGGAAATCGACATACCGGGGATGCCGCGATGTCTCTCCGGGCAACTGGGCGAAGGCGGCCGCGACATGGCGGGCGAAGTCGTACGCGGATTCGCCATCGATGTCCTTCAGGAGATGGTGCAGAGTCAAGGACGGGACGCCGCCGTCGAGTCGGAGCATCAGCGTGAGCGGGAATGGAGGACGCTGGAAGACGGTCCGCTCCTCGCCATGTGCTGGAAGACCGTCGGCGACCAGACCGAGGACCACCTGGGCCGCTTGAGGATCCGGCCCGGCATCATCGGGGGATGTTCCGCCGAGGACGGCCTCGGCGGCCTTGACCAGTGCGCCGACCGTCGCCGTCGGCGCGGACAGGTCGAAGGCCAGGACGGCCGCGGTGTCGAACGGGCCGAGTGTGTTCCGGGGACGTCTCGGGGAGTTGAGGAGAAGGCCGATCGCCGGTTCCGACCCGTCCGTGTAGCGCGCCAGCACGATTCCGGCCGCCGCGCAGAGCAGGGAAAGCGGATCCTCGGTCGTCTCCGCCAACGCGACTTCCACGACGCCGACGGCGTCGCCCGCGTCCTCGGTCCCGGCCGACCAGGCGATGCGGGCACCGGAATGACCGTGGAGCGGCTCTGCGACCGGGAGCGCCCCGTGACCTGCCGGGCCGACGTCACGGAATGCGATCTCCTCGCAGTCGACGCGCCCGGTGAGCACCTCCTCGATCAGCTTCAGCGAGGGTGCGTCCAACACCGACCTGTGCGAGGTGAGGACGAGGTCGGCCAGGCCGTCGGAGTAAGTGAGGAGCACGGCCCGCAGGTACGGATCGCGGCTCCGCACGAGCCGGTTCCGCTCGGCGAGCAGGCGTTTGCGGGCGAGATCCGAGGACGACGCCGCGGGGACCGGCTCGGACCACAGCCGCTGGGCGCTCGCGCCCTCGCTCCCCCACCAGTGCCGTATCGCGGAGGCAAGGCGATCGGACAGCTCCCGCGCGTCAACGCCCGGTGGAAGCCGGACGGTCCTGGAATGCGTATGCGTCTCTTCGTCAAGGCTGCCGGAGGGGAGGAACGGGGAGAGCATGGAGGATCCCATCGGAGTCGTCTTACCGCGCGGTGAATCCACCGTCGACGGTCAGCGTCGTGCCGGTCACCTGTCGTGCGTCGTCGCTGGCCAACCACACCGCGCTCCGCGCGACGTCCTCCGGTTCGATCAGCGCGTTCATCGGCTGGGCCTGCAGGAACGCGGCCTCGTGCTCGTCCGCCGGCACGTCGAGCGATCGGGCGATCTCGCTGAGCATGAGGCCCTCGACCTGGGGATCGTCACGCACCGAACCGGGACATATCGCATTCACCCGTACTCCGCTCGGCGCGAAGTCGAGTGCGGCGGCCTTCGTCAGGCCGACCAGCCCGTGCTTGGCCGCGACGTAGCCCGCGAAGAAGCGGTAGCCCACCAGTCCCGCGGTGGAGGCGACGTTGATGATGCTCCCCGACCGTCGTCCGGTCATATGCTCACCGACGGACCTGATGGTCCGCCACGCCCCCGAGAGGTCGACGTCGAGCATCAGCGTCCACTCCTCCTCGTCCATCCGGTGGACAGCCTTGCCCGACGGCGCGGCGATGCCGGCGTTGTTGACGAGGACGTCGATCTTGCCGAAGCGGCTCAGTGCCTCGGCCATGGCCCCGTCGATCCCGGCGGTGTCCCGGACGTCGACACGGCCGGTCAGGACAGCGGCCCCCGCCTCCCTGCAGAGGTCGGCGGTGAGGGCGAGCTGGCTCTCCGAGGCAAGGGGATAGGGGACGCCGGGAAGGTCACGCGCGATGTCGAGCAGCATCACATCGGCGCCCTCCCGGGCGAACAGGACCGCGCACGCCCGGCCGAGGCCCCGGCCGGCTCCCGTGATCACCGCGGTCTTCCCTTCCAGCCTGTTCGCCATGTTCCGATCCTTCAGAGTGCGGTGATGAGGAAGTTCAGCAGAGCCCTGTCGTCGTCGGACAGGTACATGTGCCCGCCGGGGAGCTCCACCGAGCTGAACGAACCGGTGGTGAAGCTCTTCCACTGGCGGGCGTCCGCCGCGCTGACCAGCTCGTCGTCCAAGCCCCGCAGCACGGTCACCGGACACGACAGCGGACGGCTGGAGGCCGGCCGGTAGTCCTCGTGCATGGCGACGTCGGCCCGCAGCATGGGAAGCAGCAGCTCGCGCATCTCCGGATGGTCGAGCGCCGGGTGAGAGTACCCGGCCAGCCGGTTGACCTGGGCCAGGAACTCCTCGTCGCTCAGGCCGCTGGCCCGGTTCTCCCTGGTCTGCAACGGTCCCGCCGATCCGCTGACGAACAAGCCGGTGAGGGGCTTCCCGCCCGCTTCGAGCAGGTGCGCCAGCTCGAAGGCGAGGACGGCTCCCATGCTGTGGCCGAAGAGCGCGACCCGCCCGTCCATGACACCGGGATGCCGCGTGATCTGGTCGAGGGACTCCGCCGCGGCCAGCGAAGCCACGGTGTACGCCGATTCGGCGAGCCGCTCCTCCCTGCCGGGAAGCTGCACGGGGACGACGGACAGCCGCTCGGGCGTCCTCGACCGCCATCTCTTGAAGAAAGATGCGCCGGACCCGGCGAAGGGCAGGCAGATCAGGAATGTCTCGTCCATGGGAGAACCGATCGTGAGGGTGCCGTTTCAGGGGCGGTCGAGTGGCCGGCTGACGAAGTCCCGGGCGAGCGCCACCAGCTCCGGGGCCGCGCGGAACAGCGTCAGATGGTCTCCCTCCGGTGCGACGTGCAAGAACGCGCCGGAGAGCTCGCGGGCCACGGCCAGCGATCCGGCGGGGTGGGCCGTGGTGTCGTTGCGGCTGGTGACGACCAGCGCCGGCTGCTTGATTCGAGGCAGATAGCCCTGTACGTCCGTCCGCATTCCGACGCTGATCGCCTGGCAGTAGCGGTGCAGCAGGTCCGGGGAGGCATAGGGGTAGAGCACCAGATGCGCCAGGTCCATGGGGGTGCTCTCCAGCAGGACCTGGCCGATCGTGGCGTGCACGCTCTCCGCGGACACGGTTCCGAGGGCCACCTCGGTCATCAACGCTTCGAGATCCCGCTGGTGGATGGTTTTGAGGCTGTCGGAACCGAGCTCGAAGTCCCCGTGCCAGAGGCTGATCGAGCCGATCCGCTCCGGATGCTCCGCCGCCGCCGCCAGCGCGATCCCGGCGCCGCTGCACAGGCCGAAGACGTGTGCCTCCGCGACGCCGAACGCGTCGAGGACGGCGATCAGATCGCCGGCCTGCGCGTCGAGTCCTTGCCCGAGGGAGTCGCCGGCCGCGACCTGGCCGGGGAACAGGCCACGGTTCTCCCAGGTCATGACATGGAAGGTGGCGGCCAGTGCCGTGATCCAGGGAACCGACAGCTCAACGGGCATACCGGTGGCCGGCACAATGATCACGGGCGGCGCGGCGGGGTCACCGGAGCTGTAGGCCGGGATGAGGACGCCGTCCGGTGCGGTGACCATCCGCCGCCCGTGGACGCGCCGCACGTCGCCGAGGTCGAGAGCCTCCCCGACGAGCCGGTCGAACTCCTCACGGCCGAGCGGAGGGCCCGCCGGGAGCGGCTCGGAGCCGCAGGCGGACCTGATCCGTTCGGTGGCCACCCGGTCGAAGACACCGGTTGCCGCCTCTTCCCCCGATGCCACGAACCCCGGCAGGCCCAGCACCTCGGCGACCAGATCGAAGGCGGCGACCTCGCCCTCCCCGGTTTCGACACGCAGGGGCGCGTAGTGCTCGATGACGTCGGGCGCGATCTCGACGGGCCGGTTCATGGCAGCGGTGATGGGCCGGAGCGACAACAGGGCGCCGACGAGCACGCCGAGGCTGTCGCCTGCCGGGTGACCGATCATGGTGGGCTCGGCCATCACAGGGCCGGAAAGACGTGCCCGCGGGAGGTGCTGGCCGCGATCCGGTTGAAGTCGTACTCGTTCTTCCCCGACACGAGGACGGCTCCGTAGTTGTCGAGGGAGATCTTTCCGCCGTACTCCTCGATCGAGTCGCTGTCCGGGTACACCCGCACCGATGTAGGAACATAGCGGGACGCGAAACCCAGCCGCATGGCCTCGGTCCGTCCGCTGTGCGGAAGTGACGCGTGCATGAGCGTCGACCAGAACATGATGGCCTCGCCGGGCGCCATCACCATCGAGCGGGCGCTGCTCTCATCCGGCGTCCAATCCGCATCGACCTGGAGTTCCCGGTAGTCGTAGCCGAAGAAGCCGCGGCGGATCCCGTTCTTGTCGCGATGGTTGATCGTGTCCGGGGCGTAGTGCATCTTCTTCGTCTCGTCATAGTTCATCTGGGTGTGCGTACCGGGGATGAACTGCAGGCACCCGTTCTCCTCGGTGGCCTCGGTGAACGCCGTCCACACGGTGAGCGTCCCGCCGAATTCCTTCACCTCGTCGGGCCACAGGATCTGCGGCGTGCCCGAGGCGTTGGCGAACGTGTCCGCCTGATGCCAGTCGGTGCCCTCGTCCCCGGGGTACTTGGGAAAGAACTCGGTCCGCCAGCACAACACGTCGGGGCCCAGCACGCTGCCGACCCGGTCGACGATCTCCGGCCGGCAGATGTGGTCGGCGAGGAAGAAGGAGTCAAGATGGCGGTCGTAGTTGGAGATGTTGGTGTTCCCGGAGAGCTCCTCATCCCGGTAGGCGGCCATGGACCTGTCCATCAGCGCCAGCCTCTCCCCGCGCCAGGCCGCCCGCATCTCCTCGGGCTCGTAGACCTTGAACGGCCCGAAGAAGCCGTCCCTCCTGAAGCACGCGAGTTCGTCGGGGGTCAGGAAGTAGCGCGTGTTCGTGTGCTGTTCGGTCATCGTCGCTCCAGCCCAGTCGTCTGTCGGGGAGTGGCCAGGTCGTGATCGACGCAGGCGGCGAGCCGTGAGATCGAAGCCGTCGTGCCGAGTTCGCTGCCGATGAGCCCGGTCCCGAACCGGGCGTTCACCTTCGCGATGATCCGGACGAAGGCCAGCGAGGTGGCGCCCGCGTCGAACAGATCGAGATCCGTGTTCTTGATCTGGCGGTTCAGTACCGTCGCCACGATCTCGGCGACGGAGTCGACGGTGCCGCCCGTCTCCGCTGCCACCGCCACCGTGGGCGCGGAGTGCGTCGCGGCGTGGGCGCGCCGGTCCGTCTTGCCCTGCGGGGTCAGGAGGAGCGCCTCGACGAAGGCGTAGTCGGCCGGCCTGAGGTGCTCGGGAAGATGGACCTTGGCGTGCTCGGCGAGTTCTTCGAGCAGCCCCTGCCGCACCTCGGCCGCCGGTACCACGTGGGCGGTGAGGCGCACGTCTCCCTCACCGTGGTCGTAGGGGAAGACGACCGCGGCGGAGACGCCCCGGTGCGCGGTGAGGCACAGTTCCACGTCCTGCGGCTCGATCCGGTGCCCGAGCACATTGATCTGGTCGTCGGACCGGCCGAGGAAGAACAGCTCACCGTCCGGCGCGCGCACCGCCCTGTCGCCGGAGTCGTAGAGCAGGGCCGGGGCGCCACCGTGCGCGGTGAGTTCCCGGCGCACGAAACGCCGGGCCGTCAGCTCCGGAAGTCCCAGGTAGCCGCGGCCGACGCCGGTCCCGCCCACGTGCAGGTTCCCGGGGGTGCCCGCCGGCGTTTCAGCGCCCGCCTCGTCCAGGATGTACACCTCGGCTCCCGGCAGCGGCCTGCCGATCGGGCTTCGGCCGGCGTGCACGGCGAGGTCGGCGCGGGTCACGGGGCGGTGTGTCACATGGATGCAGGTCTCGGTGATGCCGTACATGTTGACCAGGCGCGGCTCGTCCTCGCCGTAGCGGTCGATCCAGGGTTCGAGGATCGCGAGGTCCAGGCGTTCACCACCGAACACCACGAGCCTGAGGGAATGGTCGGTGGCGGCGTTCCGGGCGTCGGCGGCGATGAGCTGCCGGAAGGCGGACGGGGTCTGGCTGAGGACGGTGACGCCCTCGGCCGTCAGCAGCCGGCGGAAGTCCCCGGGCGACCGTGCCAGCTTCTTCGGGACGACGACGAGCCGTCCGCCGAACAGCAGGGCTCCCCAGATCTCCCAGACCGAGAAGTCGAACCCGACCGAGTGGAACTGGGTCCACACGTCGTCGGGACCGAACCCGTAGAGATCCGCGGCGCCGTTGAAGAGCGCGAGGACCTGCCGGTGTTCGATCGGCACTCCCTTGGGCGTGCCGGTGGACCCGGAGGTGTAGATGACGTAGGCGATGTCGTCGGACGCCGATGCGTGTGGCTCGTACGGCCCGGCGGAGTCGCCCGCGTCGTCCGGGCCCGTGGTCTTGACGCCGAGCCCGAGCAGGACGTCGGCGGGGAGGCCGCCGCCCACGACGGCGTGGGAGATTCCGGCGCCGGCGACCATCTGCTCGATCCTCGCCGGCGGAACGGACGGGTCGATGGGGACGTAGGCGCATCCGAACCTGAGGATTCCCAGCATCCCGCTGACGAAGTCGAACCCCCGATCGGCGTACAGCCCGACATTGCCGCCGGGGCGCGCGCCGGCGGCGCGCAGCCCCCACGCCACCCGGTCCGCCGCCCGGTCCAGTTCGCGATAGTCATGGTCCACACCGTCCGCGGTGACCGCGATCCGGTCCGGAAAGGCGGCGGCCGTGTCGGCGAGAACAGCGTGCAGGGACAGGCTGGTAAAACCCATTTCTCCCCCGGTGGCACGAATAAAACCAATTACGGGAACAGTGATATTTCCCCTTGCCAGGAGATCCCACTATCCCGCTGGAAAGCTCCCGAGTCAATACTTTAGATCATGACAGAACCCGATTAATCCCTCATCGCATTTACTTTTCATGACATGCCGAAACAGCCCTGGAACGGGGAATTCATCGATGACCAGGGCACTTCGGACGGATACGCTAGGGCATTCTCTCGACCATGTGTCCGGCGATGGCCGCGATCGTCGGGTAGTCCCAGGCGAGGGTCGGATCGAACTGCATGCCGAATTCCTCTTCTATATCGAGGCACAGGGTCAGCGCGTACACCGAGTCGAGGCCATAGGAGCGGAGCTTCACCTCGGGGTCGACTTCGGACGGCGGACGGTTGATATATCTGGCGACGCATGCGACGAGCCAGTCGCGCACCTCGGTTTCGGACATCGGTACTCCTGTCGCGTTCATGGACGGCCGCCGAGGATTCCGAAGGAATCACCTCGGTCCAGCCGCAGTGCCAGTTCGGTCATCAGCGGATCGGTCAGTTCCGTAGGCAGCGGACGAATCCGACCGCTCCTGCGGTCGGCCGTCCGATGCAAGACGGCGCGCAGCCAGACATCGCCGGCGAGGAAGTCCGACGCGCCCGGAGAGCGTGCCGCCTCGCGCCGGTACGCGAAGCACGCCTCCGCGGCCCGGCCGAGAGCCTCGTCGAACTCCCGTCCGGTCATTCCCCGGGCCGGTGCCGCCGCGCGCAGGGAGGCGAGCACCTCGTCGAACGCCGCCCCCTCGCCGGTGCGCAGATATCCCCGCGCGCCGAAGACCACCGACAAGTCGCGCATGGCGCCGTCGAGCAGCCAGTGCGACGCCGCGGGATCGGGCGCCGCGTCCGAGGTGAGCGCATCGGTGAACACCCCGGCCAGCACCGCCCTGACATGCGGGAAGTCGCCTATCACCGTGCCGTACAGGCGCCGGACGCCGGCGAACCGCAGAACGTCCCTGAGCGCCGGATCGATCAGCGTCATCGTGCCTCCGCGAACAGCGAGATCGGCCGCCCCGATCGGATCTGGTCCTGAAGGACCCCGCACAGGGCGCCGTCCCGCGCCGGATCCTCCGGTGACCGATCGCCCAGCCGGTACAGGACCCTGTCGAGCGCCGCCGCGGGCCAGGCGTCCGCCGCCCAGAGCCCGCCCGGCTCGGCGTTCCGATTGGCCAGCCAGACCTCGATGACGGCCGCTCCGACCACACAGGAGGTGAGCCGGGCCGCTGCCTCGAACCGCTCGGCCGCGTCACGGCCGCGGCCCGTCGCCCCGCCGGGAGAGAACGCCCGCAACTCCGCGCGGAGCGCCGCGAGCTGCTCCAGCAGCCGGCCGCCCCGCTCGGCGAGCCCGCCCGCGGGTAGCCTGCCGACGGCGCCGGGCAGCCCGTCGAGAATCGAGAGGCCCCGCAGCGAAAGCAGCGCCAGCCGGGCCGGATCGAAGGCCGGCAGCGGGGCACGGACGTCGTACGCCTCGGTGGAGCGGACACCGGGACGTTCCTTGGCGAGCGTCGGGAACTGGTTGATCAGGGCGCTCAGGTTGACCACCGTGCTGCCGTCGAACAGGCCGACGATGGGAACGTCCCGCGTCAGCTTCACGAACATGGGGTCCTGCACCGCGCTCCGCCCGAACAGCCGGGCGAGCGTGCCGAGGATGTCCTCCGCCCAGACCGGCACCGCGTACTTCGTCACCGAACTGAGCACGCTGAGCTCGGCGGGCAGGACGTGGACGGCCCTCGCGCAGACGATGGTCATGGCCTCCATGGCCAGCAGGTCGGCGTAGGAACCGGCGATGTCGTGCCGGACGGGAGCGAGATCGAAGGCCGGTCCCACGGTGAGCCGCAGGGCGTGTTCGGCACCGCCGAGCGCGAGAGCCGCGCACACCGTACGGCTGATCTGGAGGCCCTTCAGCACCGTCTCCACTCCGGTGCCGGGCGCGCCGACCCGGGCCGATTCGGGCACCAGCGCCCCGGTGTACACGACGCCGCTGATCTCGACGCCCCTGATGCCCCGGGTGAGTTCCTTCGGCAGGCACCGGTAGGAGCCCGGGGCCAGGTGGCGCCGGTCGACCAGGACCAGGTCGAATCCGCGCGGTCCGCCCTCCGCGTCGGTTCTGGCCAGCACGGTCATCAGGTCGCCGCGCGCGGCGTTGTTGATGGGCCACTTCTCGCCGTCGATCCGGTAGGTTCCGCGGTCCAGGACGGCCGTCACTCCGCCCGAGAGCAGGTCGCTGCCGTGCTCCCGCTCGGACAGGCCCCAGCTGACGAGGTCCCCCGCCACGATCCTGCCGCCGAGCCACGCGGCCTGCGCCGGGTCCCCCGACACCCACACGGAGATCGCCCCGAGCAGTGTCTTGGCGTGCGCGATGGCCACGGTCAGGTCGTGGCGGGCCACGACCCGCAGAAGCCCGAGGAGTTCTTCGAACGAGGTCAGGCGCCCCCCGTACTCCTTCGGCACGTAGTAGTGGTTCAGCCCGAAATCGTCGAGCTCCTTGAACGCCTGCTCGGGGAACGCGTCCTTGTCGTCCAGCTCAAGGGCGAGCGGATGGCCGAACGTACGCGCGAGGTCGGTCACCGCGCTCATACGCGGGCCTCCACCAGTCCGGCGACGGCGGGAACCAGATCCTGGTGCACCGGTTCCAGGTCGCCGTTGAGGAAGAGGTTCCGCATGTGGCGCCGGCGGACCTTGCCGCTGGTGGTGACCTGGACCCCGCCGCGGCCGACGAGGACCACGCTGACGACCACCCCGAAGGCCCTCCCGACCGTGCCGGCGATCTGCTCGGCGATGTCGGCCGCCGGCACCGCGCCCGGCGGGCCGAGTTCCTGTACCACCACGACGTGCTCCTCCCCTCCGGGCTCGGAGACGCCGAAGGCGGCGGCCTGCCCGGACGCCCCGTGCGCCCGGATCGCGAGTTCCTCCAGGTCCTGCGGGTAGAGGTTGCGGCCGTTGACGATGATCACCTCCTTCAGCCGCCCGGTGACGAACAGCTCACCGTCCAGGAGGAAACCCAGGTCGCCCGTGCGCAGCCGTGAGCCGTCCCCCGCCCCGAACGTCCGCCGTGTCTCCTCCGGCCTGCCGCGGTATCCGGCGGCGACGCTGTCGCCCGCCACCTGGATCTCACCGACCATGCCCTCGGGCAGCTCGCGCGAGGAGCGCGGGTCGACGATGGTCAGCTCCAGGTCGACGGTGCGGCCGGACGCCACGAGCGGAAGACCGTGCGGCGCGGCGACCGCCTCATGGCGTTCCAGCGCGGCGGGATCGAACGACCTGATGGTCGCCCCGGCGCCCCGCCGTACTCCGGTGACGAGCAGCGTGGTCTCCGCCATGCCGTAGCCGGGAGCCCATGCGGCGGGGTCGAATCCCGCCGGGCCGAAGCGGCGCTCGAAGGCGGCCAGGGTCTCCGCCCGGACCGGCTCTGCCCCGTTGAGCGCCATGGCCAGACACGACAGGTCCAGCCCGGCGATCTCCTCGTCGGTGACCATGCGGGCGGCCCAGGAGTAGCCGAAGTTCGGTGCCGCCGTCCAGTCCGCGCGGTACCTGCTGATCATCTCCAGCCACCGCGCGGGCCTGGCCACGAACGTCGGCGGCGTCGTGTACACCAGGTCGGCCGCCGAGTACAGGGCGTGCAGCAGCATCCCCACGAGCCCCATGTCGTGGTAATGCGGGATCCAGCCCGCGATCCGGCGTGGCGTTCCCCTCCCGGCCAGCGCGTCGATCATGCCGATGTTGTGCAGGAGCCCGGCGTGGGTGACCTGGACGCCGCGCGGCTCGCTGGTCGACCCGGAGGTGTACTGCACGTAGGCGATCTCGTCCGGTGGCCGGCCGGGGGGCGCCCAGTCGTCGGGGTCGACGTCGAGGTCCACGCACCGGACCGGTAGGTGCGGGAACCTCTCTGCGAGCTGGGATTCCAGCTCCGCGTCGGTCAGGATCAGCTTGGCACCGCTGTCCCTGATCAGGTTGAGGGCCCGCTCCAGATGGTGCGGGCCGGCCTGCGGCAGCGGGGCGGGGATCGCCAGGACCCCGCCGTACAGGCAGCCGAGGAAGCCGACCATGAAGTCGAGGCCAGGCGGGTACAGCAGCAGCACCGGCTGGTCCCGCATCCCCAGGGACTCCAGCCAGACCGCGGCGGCGCGTGCCCTTCGGTCCAGGTCGGCGAAACCGAGCCTGGAGGACCGTCGGCCGTCCGGCAGGAAGGTCAGCGACCGGGTGTCGCCCACCTCGCCGACCCGGTCCCGGAAATGAGTGACGAAATCCATGGCCACGCTCCTTGTCGAGGTCGGGCAGGTCACGGTCTGCGGGCCGGGTCGAGCCGCCGGGCGATCCGGCCGGCCAACTCGGCGATCGCGGTACCGCCGAGCAGGTCGGCGACCGGCACGTCGCAGCCCAGTCGCTGCGCGACCAGGATGCGCAGTTCGGTGCTCATGAGGGAATCGACGCCGAGTTCTTCCAGGTGCTTGTCCGGGTTGATCCGATCGGGTGCGATATGCATGAGTTCGGCGACGATCTCGATCAGAGCGGTGCCGACGAGGCCGACGAGTTCCTCACCGCTCGCCGCCGACAGCCTCCCCATGAGGTCCTCCGCTCCTTCGGCTGACGTGCGCCGCGCGGGCAGGAGCCCGGCGAGCCGCGGCACCGCGGTCGCCGGCAGGTACTCGGCGAGCCGCTCCCAGCGGACGGTCGCCACCATCGCCACATCGGTGCCGCGGTCCAGCAGTTCGTCCAGGGACTCCAGAGCGCTGAGCGGTGGAATCGGAACGGCGAGGCGTGATACCGATTCCAGCATCCTGGCGTCACCGGCCACCCTGCCGGTGTCCCCGATCACTCCCCAGGCGACCGCCGTCCCGGGGAGTCCTTCGGCGCGCCGCCGTCGGGCGAGTGCCTCGAGGAAGCCGTTCGCGGCCGCGTAGTTCGACTGGTTCATATTGCCGATCGCCAGCGCCATGGAGGAGTAGAGCAAGAACAGGTCGAGGTCACGGCCGCGGGTGAGCCGGTCGAGCACCGCCGCGCCCCGCGCCTTGGCGGAAAGGGCGGTGCCGAACCGCTCGGGTGTCTGTTCCGCCATGGGCGCGTCGGCCAGGACCATGGCGGCGTGCACGACACCGCGCAGACCGTGTCCGGTGGCGTCCACAGCGTCGATGACCTCGCTCATCGCATCGCCGTCCGCGGCGTCCGCCGCGTGCAGGGTGACCGATGACGCGCCGAGACCGGTGAGGCGGCCGACCAGCGCCTCGCATCCCGGGGTGTCCCGCCCCCGCCGGCCGACCAGCGCCAGATGCCTGGCTCCGCGCCGGACCAGCCACTCGGCGGTGGCCGCGCCGAAACCGGAGAGGCCGCCGGTGATCAGATAGGTGCCTCGCGGATCGAGTTCGACACGGGGATGCAGCTCGACCTCGGTCGCGGGGAGTTCCGCCATGGAGACCACGACCTTGCCCAGGTGCCGGGAGTGCTCGAGCAGCTCGAACGCCTCCGTCACGCGTTCGGCCGGGTACACGCGGTGGAGCAGCGGCCGGTACCTCCCGGCTCGCACCTCGTCGGCCACCTCGGCGAACTCCCGGTGGATCAGTTCCGATCGCTGCCACAGCAGCCGGTCGACGTCCACGCCGAACAAGGCGAGGTTGTCGCGGAACGGGGCGAGTCCCAACCTGTTGTCGCCGTAGAAGTCGCGCTTTCCGAGCTCGACGAACCGGCCGCCTGGACGCAGGAGCTCAAGCCCGCGGGTGACCGCGTCACCGGCCAGCGAGTTGAGGATGACGTCCACCCCCCGTCCTCCGGTGGCGGTGCGGAGCCGGTCGGCGAAGTCAGGAGACCGGGAGTCGACGACGTGGGTGATGCCGAGGAGCCGGGCGAGATCCCGTTTCTCCTGCGAGCCGGCGGTGGCCACGACCTCCGCTCCCACGTTCCGCGCGTACTGAACGGCGGCCAGGCCCACCCCGCCCAGCACGCCGTGGACCAGGATCGTCTCCCCAGCGGACAGCCTGGCGACCTCGCCGAGCGCATGGTGCACGGTCAGGAAGACCATGGGGATCGTGGCCGCCTCGGCGAAGTCCATCGTGTCCGGGATGCGGTGCACGTTGCTCTCCTCGGCCAGGGCGTGCGAGCCGAGCGCCGATCTGACGACGGCCATGACCCGGTCTCCGGGAGCCACCCCGGTCACCCCGCGGCCGACCGCCGTGACGACGCCCGAGCACTCCCCGCCGAGGCCCGTCCCCAGGAACGTGCCCTCGACGGCCTCGGCGGTCAACTGCCCGCCGGCCCAGAGCACGTCGCGGTAGTTGAGGGCCGCCGCCCGGACCTGGATGAGCACCTCACCGGGACCCGGTTCGGGCACGTCCGCGGCCGCCCATGCGAGCCGGTAGGACGATCCCCGGTCGCGCAGCCGCAGGACATGGCCCGGCGCGGGGCGTTCCAGGGGCGGCATCGTGCCCAGCCGCGGCACGAACCGGCCAGACCGGGTCAGCACGACCTCGTCCTCGTCCCGCCCTTCCAGCAGTTCCCGGGCGACCCGGACGGCGTCGGAGACCTGATCACCCGACCGTTCCAGGGAGATCCGCCGGATCTCGAGCGTCGACTGTTCGTTGGCGAAGGACCGGGTCGCCCCCCACAGGGCGGCGGCGGCCGGGGACGCCGGGCGTTCCGGCGCCGGGTTCAGCCCCGTGGGCTCGGTGATCAACCAGAGCCGTGCCTCCCGCCCGGCAGAACGGCAGGCCGCGTCGGCGCCGGCGATGGCGGCGGCGAGTCCCGGGACCGCCGAAAGCCCCGCCCCGGAGCCGACGATGAGCGCCATCCCCACCGGTCCTCGCATCCCGGCCAGGGCCGCCGACCAGTCCGCCTCGTCGGCGGGAAGGGGTGCCACGCGGGCCGCGTCGAGCCCGGTGAGCTCGGTGGCCAGCGCCTCGGCCAGCACCGCGTCGCCGGGGTCGTTGGCCGAGAGGATCCAGGATCCCTCGCCGCCGGCGGTCGCGCCGGGTATCGGAGCGGTCTTCCGGGCGGCCCTGCGCGCGATCAGGACCGACTCGGCCGTCCCGCACAGGTCCTCGTCCGTCAGCGTCTCGACCTCGTCGAACCGGCTGGTGCGCAGTACCGAGGCCCATTGCGGGGCCCTGACCAGGGCGGAGTCGTGGCGCAGGCCGAGATCGGTGAAGGCCCAGAAGCCGTCCAGGAGGCCGAAGACCAGAGCCAGGTTCTCCAGGTCGTGGGTCTCGACGGCCAGCAGCATGCCGTCGTCCGCGGTGACCGCCGCCACCCGCCGCGCCGTCCGGTGCAGATCCGCCGTCGCGTGCAGCACATTGGCGGCGATCACGAGGTCGAACCCGCCCTCGGCCAGGTCCTGCTCCCGCGGAGACCGTTCGATGTCGAAGGTCCGGTACTCCATGAAGGGGTGGGCGGCGAAGCGGGCCGCGGCCTTGCGCAGGAAGCTCTCTGAGATGTCGGTGAAGACGTACCTCGTCCGGTCGGCGGGCAGGACCGGCAGGAGCGCCGCCGTGGTGGCCCCTGTTCCGGCGCCGATCTCCAGGATCCGGAGTGGACGATCCGCCGGCCACGATTCGACGATCTTCTCGACCAGCGCGCGGGTCACGTCGTTGCCCAGTGCGAACTGCGGCGTCTGCTCGTAGTACTGCTCCAGCGTGTGCTGCCCGGACTCCGGAAAGATGACGTTCAGCGGTTCGGCCTCGCCGCGCAGGATCGCTTCGAGGTGCCGGCCGCATCGGCCTCTGATCGCGAGGTCCGCCGCGAAGCCGGGGAACTCGCGCGCCATCTCCCGGAACACCGACTCGGGATCGGGGACGCCGGCCGGCGTCCGGTTCGGTGCTCCGTCCAGGCCCGTGGTCTCGGTGAGAAGCCCTTCGGATACCGCGGTGCCGATGAGGACCCTGAGCACGCGAAGGTACTTGGGGAGCACTCCCGCGGCCAAGAGCGCGCCGTCGTCCAAGGCACTGGATCCTGGCACCAGCCGTGCGAGCGTGTCGGCGGTGAAGTGCGCGGTGAGCGCCGCGGCCCGCGCGTGCCAGCGCCGGTACCGCGCGGAGGGGAACCGCGCCCCGATCTCCGCCAACCGGTCGGCGGCCGCGGCGGTGAGCTCTCGCGGCGCCGGCATCGGACTGCGGGAAGCCGACTCGCGGAGATCGGGCGCGGCGTGCAGCCGGGTGATGTAGCGGCCCGGAGCGACGTC
This sequence comes from Actinomycetes bacterium, assembly GCA_023425615.1. Lineage (GTDB taxonomy): Bacteria > Actinomycetota > Actinomycetes > Streptosporangiales > Streptosporangiaceae > Actinocorallia. Next base: position 1,022 of record JAFACJ010000026.1, on the reverse strand, counting down.
CCTCGACGTGTCCACCCGCCGCAGCCGGCAGTGGTCGGCCTGGACGGCGATCGCGCCCGACGCGTCTGTGATCGTGATGTCGAAGGCGCTTTCGTGCTCGGCACGGGAACGGGCCCTCACATGCACGAATCCCGTGGCCGCTGGACGTTCCCACGCCTTCACCGCCGCCATCCCGGTCGGCAGCCACAGATCCTCGGCGAGGTCCCCGTTCACCAGGGTCAGAGCTGCCTGCAACGCGCCGTCCAGCACGGAGGGATGCACGAAATAGGCGCCGTCGTCGGCGGCCCGGTAGGGCGCGAGAGCCTCGCCGTCACCGACACCGATGTCGCCGAGGACCTGGAAGTCCGGCCCGTACGGCAGGCCGATCGCGGCGGCGCGCGCGTAGTGGTCGGCGCTGCTCACCACATCGCCGCAGCGTTCTCTGATCGCGGTGAGGTCCAGTGGCGACGGCGGCGGGACCGCCAGCCGCCGGACCCGGCCCCGAGCGTGCAACTGCCATTCCTCCTGGCCTACCGCCCTGCTGGCGATCCTGACCAGGCCGTCCTCGTCGGAGACCGAGACCTGGGTGGGGAGATTGGCCGCGTCGTCACCGGCCGGCACCACCAGTGCCCGCTCGATCTTGAATCTGGTGATCTCCTGCGGTCCTTCGCGCAGCAGCCGCCCGGCGGACAGCGCCATCTCGCAGAAGGCGGCCCCTGGCATCACCGTGGCGTCACCGACCCGGTGGTCCTCCAGCCACGGTATGCGGATCCGGTCGACGGTGTTGCGCCAGGTCGGCTCCATGACGTCGGCCCGTTCGCCCAGCAGCGGATGGTCAAGCGGCCTCGCCCAGATCTCGGGCCCGCCGCTCCAGTGGCGCTCGCGCTGCCAGGCGTACGGCGGCAGGTCCACCACCTCGCCACGCCGCGGGAACCAGGCGGTCCAGTCCGGCTGGACGCCGACGGCGAGCAGCTTCGCCAGCGTGGTCCGTATCGACCGAGGCCCGTCCTCGCCACGCCGCAGGGTCGGCACCACGGCGACCC
>JAFACJ010000942.1 GCA_023425615.1 Actinomycetes bacterium | reverse complement strand
GAGGTGGTCCGCTACAGCTACGAGCAGTGGATCTCCAGCCAGCCGCGCTGGGAGCGCGACCCGCGCGACGAGCGCCCGCTGGCCGAGGGGCTGCGCGCGATCCTCTCGCGCTCGGTGCGCACCCTGCCCGACGCGCCCGACTTCCTACGGATCGGCCAGATGTTGCTGCTGGAGACCCGGGAGGTGGAGCCGGAGGCGCGGCAGTACTTCCTGGCCACCCGCGACCAGGTGAGCAGCAGCATCGCCGCCTGGTTCACCTCCTACTTCGACACCGGGCTGCGGGCACGGCGGCCGGAGCTGGCGATGGACCTCGCCCGCGTTGTGCTGGCGGCCACCGACGGGTTCCTCCTGGCCCACCAGCTCCGCGACGGCCCGGACCCCGACGACTTCGTCGAGGTCGTGGTGGCCATCGTCGAGCAGGCGATCGCGTCCGGCTGAGCCGGTCGCGACCGCCTGCCGCGGCTCCGCGCGAAGAGACGGTTGTCACAGCGGTCCGTCCGTGGCAAGCTCTGTAGCGATCGCTACAGAGAGGGGTTCTCGTCATGTCACCGACCATCCAGGGAACCGGAGTCATCGAGCCGGCCCGCTTCCGGCAGGTGCTGGGCCAGTACCCCACCGGCGTCGTCGTGGTGACCGCCCTCGACGCGGCCGGCACCGCCATCGGCATGGTGGTCGGCTCGTTCACCTCGGTCTCGCTCGATCCGCCGCTGGTGGCGTTCCTGCCCGACAAGAACTCCAGCTCGTGGCGCGCGCTGCGCGAGTCGGGCGACAGGTTCTGCGTGAACGTCCTCTCCGCCGGGCAGGAGGACGTCTGCCGCGCGGTGGCGACCCGGAAGACCGACAAGTTCCACGACATCGGCTGGCGGCCCTCGCCCGCGGGCAACCCGGTCATCGACGGCGCCGTCGCCTGGATCGACTGCGTCACCGAGCAGATCCACGACGCCGGAGACCACGACATCGTCGTAGGGCGGGTCCTGGACCTCGACCTCGGCGACGGCGGTCCGCTGCTGTTCTACCGGGGCGGCTACGGCTCGTTCATGCCGCACTCGCTCGCCGCCGGAGACGCCGACCTGCTCGACCAGCTCCGCCTGATCGATCTGGCACGCCCCCACATGGAGGAGCTCGCCTCGGAGTTCGACACCGAGGTCACCGCCATCGCCCTGGTCCGCGACGAACTCGTGCTGGCAGCCGCCGCGGGCCGTACCGAGCTCGCGGCGAGCCCGACCCGGGTCGGCCAGCGGCTGCCTTTCGCCGCCCCCCTGGGCAGCTGCTACGCGGCGTACGGCGACGAGGCGCTCCGGGAGCGCTGGCTGTCGAAGATCGCCGAGCAGATGACCGAGGAGCAGCTCGAACGCCTGCGCGGCGTGCCGGACACCGTCAGGGAGCGCGGCTACGCGATCGCGCTCGGCCACCTCGAACTGAGCAACCTCGAACGGATCAGCACCCTCCTGCACGAGCGCGCACCCGAGGTCTCACCGGAGACCCTGCGCGACGCGATGGCGCGGGTGACCGACGGCTACAACCCCGCCGAACTCCGCACGCGGGAGGTGGAACTGCGCTCGCTCAGCGCGCCGGTCTTCGCCGCGGACGGCTCGGTCGCCTTCACCCTCACCCTGTGGGGGCCGCCCGAGCCCGTGGCCCGCGCCGAGGTCGCACGCTACGCGGACGCGCTGCTGGCCGCCGCCGCGTCCGCCGCCCGCGCGATCGCGTGATCCACGTCAGGGCGTGACCTCCGTCAGGGATACGCGATCGCGTGATCCTCGTCAGAGGTAGAGGCCCGTGCCGTGTTCGGGGCGTTCGGAGGCCACGGCGTGGAGGTCGCGTTCGCGCATGACCAGGTACTTGGCTCCCTGGAGTTCGAACTCGAACTGGTCTTCGGGGTGGAAGAGGACGCGGTCGCCCACCTTGACGGTGCGGACGTGGTGCCCGGTGCCGCAGACCTCGCCCCAGGCGAGCTGGTTGGAGGTGTCGGCGGTCGCCGGGATGACGATGCCGCTGCTGCTGGTGCGTTCGGCCTCCTTCTCCGGCTTGATCATGACGCGGTCGTGCAGCATCTGGACTTCGAACTTCGGCTGGGACACGTCAGGGATTCTACCGACTGGCCGGGTCAAAGCCGTTTTTTAAGGATGTCGCGGAAGGCGGAGAGCCTGGTGTAGGGGTCGGGGCCGCCGTTCCCGGCGCAGCCCGCCGCCGCCGACAGGCCCGCGACGCGGTTCTCCAGGCGGGGTTCGAGCTGGCCGCCGTATCTGATCGTCGTCTTCACCCGGACGATCAAGGGGGTGCCCTCGTCGAGGGGGCAGGGCGGTGTCCCGGCGGGGGCCGCGCAGAGGAGGCCGGAGGGCAGGGGGCTGCCGTAGGCGGTGCGGCAGGCGGCGTCACCGGGCAGGGGGACGGTGGCCTTGCGGAGCCGGGCGGAGGACCAGCCCAGGAGGAGGGCCTGGGCGCCGGACGCCTTGTGGATCTTGACCGGCTTGATCCCCCCTGCCTCGCGGGCGAGGGTGAGGACCGCGAGATCATCGCGCTGGACGGTCCGGCCGCCGATCTTCGCCGACCGGTGGCCGGGATGGATCCAGATGCTCTTGACCTGGTAGGTCGCCCCTCCGCCCCGGCGCAGGTCCGTACGTCCGAACGTCGCCTTGAGCCGTCCGGGCGTCTTCCTGAACCGGCTGACGCAGTGGGCGGCCGTCAGGACCTTGTCGGCCTTGACCAGCACGCCGCCGCAGACGTGGCCGCCCGGCCCGGTGGAGTGGGCGGGGGAGCGCAGCGAGGCCAGCCACGGGTAGTCGCCCGCCTTGGCGTCGGCGGCGGCCGTCGCGGGCGCCGCGGGCGAGACGGTCAGGAGGACGAGGGCCGCGGCGAAGGGGACGATGCTGAGCATAGAGGTCAGTCGTACCGTCTTCCGGTCCTCGAGGAGAGCTTTCCGGCCAGATTGCGGGGCACGAGCTTGCCGAGGCCGACGATCGCCTTGTACTGCGGGCTGGGCACGGAGACCTGAACGCCCTTCTTCAGGTCACTGAGGGCGGTGGCGACGACCTGGTCGGCGTTCAGCCACAACGGCTCCGGGATACCCGAGACGTCCATCTTCGCGCGCTCGTGGAACTCGGTGTGGACGAAGCCCGGACACAGGGCCATGACCTTGACGTTCGGTTCCTTCACGTCGTTGGCGATGCCCTGGCTGAAGCTGACGACCCACGCCTTGGATGCGCCATAAGTCCCCCGGGAGAAGAACGCGGCGACAGAGGCGACATTGATGATGCCGCCCTTGTGGCGCTCGCGCATCCCCGGAAGCGCGGCGTACGTCAGGCGTAGGACGGCTTCGCAGTGCACCTTCAACATGCGTAGCTCGTCTTCCAACGGGACGTTGAGGAACGTGCCCTGATTACCGAAACCGGCGTTGTTCACCAGTAGGTCGACGCCCTGCCGTAGCCGTTCCTCGACCCGGGAGATGCCTTCGTCCTCGGAGAGGTCGGCAGGGAGGACCTCCACGGCCACGCCGTAGTCGGCCTGCAACTGTTCGGCCGTCTCGGTGAGCTTCTCTGCGTTGCGGGCGACGAGCACGAGGTCGAGCCCGCCCTTGGCGAGGCGGCGCGCGAAGGCGGCACCGATTCCCGCCGTGGCTCCGGTGATGAGTGCGGTCGGCATGCACCTACCCTATGGAGAAATCCCTGAGTTCAGGGCGGCGGGTGGCTCTGCGATACGCAAAGGTGAAGCCCGGCCAGTTGTTGACCTGCTTGCCGTCGTCGGTCTGGTACCAGCTCGTGCAGCCGGCGTCCCAGACGGTCCTGCGCATACGCCGCTGGAGTTCGCGGTTGAAGGCGTTCTGCGTCTCCTCCTTGACCTCCAGCACCCCGCCGACGTCCAGGCAGGCGAGGATGTACCGGAACTGGCTCTCCAGCATGTAGATGATGCTGTTGTGGCCGAGGTTGGTGTTGGGCCCGTACAGCAGGAACAGGTTCGGGAAGCCGTGGACGGTCAGGCCGAGGTGGGCTTCGGCGCCGCCCGCCCAAGCCTCGTCCAGGGTGCGGCCCTCCCGCCCGGTGACGCGCATGGGCGCCAGGAACTCCGTGGCGCGGAAGCCCGTGCCGAAGACGAGGGTGTCGGCCTCGCGGAACGTCCCGTCGCCGGTGACCACGCCGTTCTGTCGTACCTCTTTGATGGGATCGGTGATGAGTTCGACGTTCGGCCGCTGCAGGGCCGGAAGGTAGTCATCGGAGATCAGGACGCGTTTGCAGCCGAGGGGGTGGTCGGGGCGGAGCCTGCGGCGCAGCTCGGGGTCGGCGACCTCCCGCTTGAGCCGTCTGCGGTAGCCGTGCTCGATGGGTTTGAGCAGGGCCGGGTAGCGGACGAACCCGAGAGCGCGCGACTCCAGCATCAGATAGGTCCGCAGGCGGTCCAGGTCCTGGAGGAAGGGGAGAGCGGTGTACACACGCTTGGTGAGGGGCCCGTAGCTCCGGTCGGGCTTGGGGATGACCCACGCCGCCGAACGCTGGTAGACGTGCAGCCGCGCCGCCTTCTCGGCCAGGTGCGGGATGAACTGGATGGCGCTGGCGCCGGTGCCGACGACGGCGACGTTCCGGCCGGTGACGTCATGGTCGTGGTTCCAGCGCGCGGAGTGGAACATCGTGCCCTCGAAGGTCTCCAGACCCGGCAGATCGGGCATGGCCGGCCGGTTGAGCTGCCCGCAGGCGCAGACCAGCACCTCGGCGGAGACGGCGCCACCCGAGGTGTCCAGCAGCCAGCGCCCGCCCTCGAACACCGCCGACCGCACCTCGGTGTTCAGCCGCGGCTCCAGCCCGTACTCCTCGACGCAGTGCCGCAGATAGCCGAGGATCTCCGGCTGCCGGGCGAACCTGCGGCTCCAGTCCGTCTTACGCTCGAACGAGAAGGAGTACAGATGCGACGGCACATCGCAGGCCGCCCCGGGATAGGTGTTGTCACGCCACGTCCCACCGACCTGCGCCCCCTTGTCCAACAGCACATGACTGACCCCCGCCCGCTTCAGCAGGATCGCCAGCCCGATCCCCCCGAACCCCGCCCCGACGATCGCAACCCGAAAAGTATCCACTTACCCATACTGTGACGCCCCTCACGCCACGTCCAGAGCCCCCACGCCACCGCACCCCTCCGAACCCGAGACCGCAGCCCCCGCCGCCGGTTCGGGTGCGGCGTGAGGCCGTCGGTTCGGGTGCGGCGTGAGGCCGTCGGTTCGGGTGGGGCGTGACGCCGCGTTCGGGTTCCGGGCGTGGTGTGACGTTGCGTTCGAGTCCGGGTTCGCGGCGTACGCCGTTGGTAGGTGGTGCGCGAGGTCGGGTTCGGGGTTGTGGTGTGGGGTTGTCGGCTTGGGGGTGCGTGAGGTCGTCGGCTCAGGTGTCGGGGAAGTCGCGGGGGACCAGGACGCGTAGCGCGTTGGGGAGGAGCCGGACGGTGACCGGGGTGCGGGCGCGTAGTTCGCCGTCGACGTCGACGGACATGGGGGGCTCGGTCACCACGTCGACGGTGTCGGTGGTTAAGAAGCTGGGCTCGGCCAGGGTGCGGAACCGGCCGGTCAGCGCGTGCCGGGCGGTCGCCGACATCAGCCGCAGCCGTGCCTCGTCGCCGAGCTGGTAGACGGCCAGGAGCCGGTCGTCGGGGCTGGCGTCACGGGCGATGATCTGGCCGCTGTGATGGCTGCCGTTGGCGATGTTGAGCTGGTGGGTGGCGATCTCGTGCGTCTCCCCGTCGATGGTGAGCTCGGCGCGGAACGCCTGGTGGCGCGGCAGGCGGCGCAGCGCGGTGAGCAGGTAGGCGACACGGCCGAGATACCGCTTGAGCAGGTGCGGGACCGAGCCGGCGACCTGGACCGACAGGCCGAGGCTGACCATGTTGGCGAAGGTCTCCGGTGTCTCCCCGGTCAGCGGGTCGAGCTCGCCCAGGTCCACGTCCGCGACCTTCCCGCGCCCGATCACCCTGGCCGCGCCCCGCACGTCGAGCGGCAGCCACAGCCCGCGGGCGAAGTTGTTGGTCGTCCCCAGCGGCAGCAGCCCCAGCGCCACGTCGCGGTACGCCAGATGCCGGACCGCCTCCTTGAGGGTGCCGTCCCCGCCGCCCACCACGATCAGGTCGGGTTCCACCTCCAGCGCCTCGGCGAAGACCTCGGGCAGCAGTTCGGGCTTGTCGACCGGGTGGAGCTGGATGAACCCGATGCCCTCCTTGAGCAGCAGCCGCAACGCCTCCGCGTAGTACCGGCGCCCCCGCCGTGACCGCGTGTTGACGATCAGTACCGCCCGTCCCCCCGACCGGATCGCGTCCTCCAGTTCGGCCTTGCTACGCATGGATCGCCCATCCCGTTCAGAAGTGCCGTGCATGACCGGGTGAAGATCCCGTGCCGCGAGGCCCCATCCTACGGAGAAGAGCGCCTTCCCCCGCCCCGGTCCGCCACGAACACCGTCCCCGGTTTCCCCGGCCCGGCCTGTCATGGGTACCGGCCCCGGTTCCCGGCTCGGTCTGCCATGAGGAGCGGATCCGGTTTGCCCGGTCGGGTCCGTGGCGAACCGGGTCCGGTTTCCCGGGGTCCGTGGCAGGGCGGGATCAAGGGGGTGGTGAGGCGAAGGGGGTGAGGTCGCGGTGTTCGAGGGCGGCGGCGATGAGGTCGGGGAAGCGGTCGGGGGTGCAGGCGAAGGCGGGAACGCCTAGGGCGGCGAGGGATGCGGCGTTCTCGTGGTCGTAGGCGGGGGCGCCCTCGTCGGAGAGGGCGAGGAGCGCGATCATCCGGACGCCGGAGCGGGTGAGGGAGGCGGCGCGGCGCAGGAGTTCCGTGCGGACCCCGCCCTCGTACAGGTCGCTGATGAGGATGAGGACGGTCTCGGAGGGGCGGGAGACGAGGCCCTGGCAGTAGGCGAGGGCGCGGCCGATGTCGGTGCCTCCGCCCAGTTGCGTCCCGAACAGGACCTCCACCGGGTCGTGGAGCCGGTCGGTGAGGTCGGCCACGGCGGTGTCGAAGGCCACCAGCGACGTGCGCAGCGCGGGCATCGACGCGAGGACCGCGCTGAAGACGCCCGCGTACACCACGGACGAGGCCATGGAGCCGCTCTGGTCCACGCACAGGATGACGTCGCGCTGGACGGAACGCCGTCGCCGGCCGTACCCGACGAGCCGTTCGGGCACGACGGTGCGCTGCTCGGGCAGGTAGGTGCGGAGGTTGGCGTGGACCGTCCGGCCCCAGTCGATCTCGGACTGCCGCCGTGGCCGCGCCACCCGCGCCGACCTGTCCAGCGCGCCCCGCACCGCCGACCGCATCCGCTGCTCCAGCCGCCGTTCCAGTTCCCGGACGACCTCGCGCACCACCTGCCGTGCGGTCTCCCGCGACCGTTCGGGCAGTACGGAGT
>JAFACJ010000840.1 GCA_023425615.1 Actinomycetes bacterium | reverse complement strand
GGGTCGCGGCGCAGCGCGTCGCGCAGGTCGGCGATGGTCCGCGTCGCCTCGGCCGAGGAGGGCGCGGAGGCGAGGGTGGCCTGGAGCATCACGCGCCCGCCGACGACCCGTGGCGCCCCGGCCGCGTCGGTCACCGGGCGCACCGACGCCACACCGGTGACGGCCTGGGCGCGCCGTGCCGTCTCGGCCAGGGCTCCGGCGTCGGCGAGGACCACGGCGGGGTCGCCCGAGCCGGCGGGGAAGTGGCGGCGCAGCGCCTCCTGCCCGGTGATGGACGGCTCCTTGTTAAGGAACACGTCGGTCTTGGCGAGGCCGTCGGCGTGCAGCGTCGGCATGAAGGCGGCGCACGCGCACAGCGCCAGCGCGGTGAGGACCCAGGTGCGGCGCGGGCGGCGGGAGATCAGCCCGGTGAGCCGCTCCCAGACGGCGTTGCCGCGATCGAGGCGGCGCGCCGGCCAGTAGGCGGCGCGGCCGAGGAGCGCGAGCGCGGCGGGCAGGAAGGTGAGCACGGCCAGCAGGGCGCAGCCCACGCCGATGGCGGCGACGGGCCCGAGGGAGCGGTTGGAGTTCAGGTCGCTCAGCAGCAGGGTGAGCAGCCCGGCCGCGACGGTGAAGGCGCTGGCGGAGATCGGCGCGAGCGACTGCCTCCAGGCGCGCATGGCGGCGCTCCAGCGGTCGGAGGCCGCCAGTTCCTCGCGGAACCTGACGGCCAGCAGCAGCGCGTAGTCGGTGGCGGCGCCGACCACGAGGATGAACATGATGCCCTGGGTCTGCCCGTCGAGGGTGAGCACGCCGCGGTCGGCCAGGAGGTAGACCAGGGCGGAGGCCAGCGCGAGCGCCAGGACCGCGGTGATGATCACCACGAGGGGGAGCAGCACGCTGCGGTACACCAGCAGCAAGATCGCCAGCACCACGCCGAGCGCGACGAGCAGCAGCAGGCCGTCGATCCCGGCGAACGCCTTGGACAGGTCGGCGCTGATGGCGGCGGGCCCCGTCAGATGCAGGGTGGTGCCGGGCACCGCGGCCAGTTCCCTGATCCGGTCGAGCGGCGGGTCGTCGGCGCCGGCGGGCAGCGGGACGACGGCCTGGAGGGCGAGCCCGTCGGCGGACCGCAGGGGCGGTGAGGGCGCGGCGGCGGAGAGGCCCTCCCGCTGGATCCGGTCGAGGGCGAGGGCGGCCTGCCGCTCGGTCTCCCCGCCCAGTTCGCCGGGCGCCTCCCAGACGAGGATCGCGGGTGTCGTGGTCTGGTCCTGGAATCCCTTCTGCAGCTGCGAGACCCGGGTGGACTCGGCTCCGGACGGCAGGAACACGGCGCCGTCGCCTGCTTGGACCTCGCCGAGTCTTCCGGTGAACTGGCCGAGGGGGCCCGCGCCGAGGATCCAGACGAGCAGGATCAAGGCGAGGGGTGCCCAATATCTGGCTTTCTTCGACATATCGTGAGGCTCTTCCCGCAATAGTGTGGTCGCCGCGACCGCGCACGGCGGCGACGGGGTGATACCTAGATTATCTAGTTGCTAGATAATCTAGCTAGATGGGCTAGTGAAAGAAAGGGGTGCGGCGAAGATGGACGACGGCACGGCGGAGCGTCAGCGTCTGATCCCGCTCATACGTCGGCTGACCGGAGAGCTCGAACAGCTCGGCCACGCCTTCGCCAAGAAGCACGCGCTGCATCCCACCAATGTCCGCGCGCTGATGCTGATCATGGACGCGGCCCGCGACGGCGACCCCGTCACACCCGGCGACCTCGCCCGCCGCCTGGGTCTGACCACGGCCGCGGTGAGCTCCCTGCTGGAACGGCTGGAGCAGGCGGGGCACGTCCACCGCCACGCCGCGCCGGGCGACCGCCGCCGCGTCCACCTGGAGGTGGCGGACGAGGCCATGGACCTGGCCGGCGCCTACTTCCGCCCGCTCGGCACCCGCCTCACCGAGGCCATGCGCGACTACTCGCCGCAGGACGTGGCGGCCATCGAGCGCTTCCTCGACGACATGATCCGGGAGATCTCCGCCTACCGGGAGGAGACCTCCTGACGTGCGCCGGGGGAGGGGTGGACGGCACGGTCGAGCCGGACCACGGCGTAGCCCACGACGGAGGGGACGAGGACGATGAGGAGGTCGGCGCCCGACAGGGGCTCGGTGCCGAGCAGATCGCGCAGCGGCGGCAGGTAGACGCCGGCGAGCTGGAGGAGCAGCGCCCCGGCGACGGAGACCGGCAGCATCGGGTTGGCGCGGGAGAACGGCAGGGCGCGGGAGCCGAGGGCGGCGCCGAGCTGCACCGCGCCGAGCGTGAAGAACGCCATGCTCTGCCAGGGGCGCCCGGTGTGCAGCGCCCACACCGCCACGCCGAGGGTGACGGCGGTGAGCACGACCGAGATCCGCACCACGCGCTGCCACAGGCCCGCGCCGATGATGCTCTGCTCCGGCGGGCGCGGCGGGCGGCGCATCACGTCCTCCTCGGCCGGCTCCCCGCCGAGGGCGACGCCGGGCAGGCCGTGGGTGAGCAGGTTGATCCACAGGATCTGGGCGGGCAGCAGCGGCAGCGGCAGGCCGAGGAAGGGCCCGAGGAGCATGACCGCGATCTCGGCGGCGCCGCCGGAGAGCCCGTAGACCAGGAACCTGCGGATGTTGGAGTAGACACGCCGCCCCTCCTCGACGGCTGCCACGACCGTGCCCAGCTCGTCGTCGGCCAGCACCAGGTCGGCGGCCTGGCGGGCGACCTCGGTGCCGCGCCCGCCCATCGCCACGCCGATGTCCGAGCGGCGCAGCGCGGGACCGTCGTTGACGCCGTCTCCGGTCATCGCGACGATCTCGCCGCGCTCGCTGAGCGCCTCGATGATGTCGAGCTTGTGCTGCGGGGTGGCGCGGGCGAAGACCGCCACCTCGTGCAGGTCGGGCG
>JAFACJ010000277.1 GCA_023425615.1 Actinomycetes bacterium | reverse complement strand
ACGCCGGGTACCGGCGCGAGGTCGCCGGGTTCGAGCGCCGCTCCGTCGAGGAGGAACCAGACCTCCCCCCGGCCGATACGGGCGGACAGCAGGATCAGGTCGGCGTTCGCGCACGACGGGAGGGGGCCGGTGGTGCCGGTGACGGCGTAGCCGCCCTCGGTCTCCCGCGCGACCAGCGCGGCGCCGTCCGGTGCGACCGTGCCGCGCGCCCCTCCGGCGAGCCGCTTGAGCGCCGCCTCGGGGGCGGCGCCGTCCACCGCCCAGGTGAGGATCGCGCCGGTGAGCACCGTGGCCAGGAAGGGCCCGGGGTACAGGCCCCGTGCCATCTCCGCCACGACGACGGCCAGGTCCACGCCGGTGCCTCCGGCGCCCCCGCACTCCTCGGGGAGGTGCACCGCGGTCAGTCCCTGCGCGGTCAGCGCCTCCCAGCTCTCGGGAACCTCTCCCGCGCTCCATCGATCGAGGCCCGCGCGGGTCTGCGCGCGCGGCGCGTGCCGGGCGGCGAAGCCCGCCACGGCGTCGGCCAGCGCGTCGTGCTCCTCGGTGAGTCCCAGTGCCATGACCGTCCCCCTAGCTGTCGAGCTTGAGGACGCGGCGGGCGTTCTCGTGCAGGAACCTGGGCCAGACGTGGTCGCGGAACGGCACGTGCGGCATGGCCTCGAAGATGCGCTCGAGGGACAGGCCCATGGGGAAGTAGCCACCGTAGATGATCTTGTCGGCGCCCCGGGTGTTGGCGTAGTCGATGACCGCCTTGGGGTAGTGCTTGGGGGAGAAGGCGCTGGTGGAGTAGTACAGGTTCGGCCACTTGAGCATCAGCTTCACCGCCAGGTCGGTCCACGGCTCGCAGCCGTGCCGCGTCACCATGACCAGGTCGGGGAAGTCGAACATCACCTCGTCGATGAGCTCGACCCGCTGCGGGTCCATGCGCAGGCGGGGTCCGGGGACTCCCGCGCACACGAAGATCGGGATGTCCAGCTCCACGCACTTGGCGTAGAACGGATACATCTTCTTGTCGTTGATCGGCACCTGCGGGAAGGTGCCCGCGGGGAACGCGCCGACCGCCCGGATGCCGAACTCCTCATACTCCCTGACCATCTTGCGCACCCCCTCCATCCCCGTGTTCGGGTCGATGTCGCCCGAGGCCACGAACCGGTCGGGGTGGCGCTTCAGCGCCTGCCGGGAGACCTCGTCCCCGACCCCGATGAGGCCGCGCTCGATCCCGAACCGGTCCATCTCACCGAGGGTGACGCCGATCGGGTCCTCCGTCGGCAGGTCCTTCGGCACCTCCTTGAACATGTACTCCGCGGGGAACTCCATCTCCTCCCTGGAGGAGACGTCCTTGGTCTGCCTGCGGATGAAGTCATAGCGGGAGCTGCCCTCTTCGGGGAAGGCGATCATCGTGTCGATGACGGGGACGCCCTCGGGGAATGTCACGGAGGCTCCTCTCAAAGCCCGGGAACGAGCGTGATGGCCGGAGCCGCTCCCCGCGCGGCCCGGGAACCGGGGCGGCGGGAGGACTCTGTCGGTGAAACGTGATTCTGAAACTACGTTTCTCACTGTGTCAAGCCCCACATTCACCAAGCTCCCACTCCCGTGAACGACCCCGATACGGCGGCCACCACCCGAAACATCGTTATGGATCACCCGCACTCCGGCCCCGCTTCCGGGAAGTGCGGCCCCCGGCGCCACCGGATGACCAGGGACGATGGCACGGAACGCGGCTTCCTGCTTGCCAGGAGAGAAACCGTGTTCTAATTTATGGGCAGCCCCCCGTGGCCGGGCATCCACGCCCGCACGGTACGACCCTGTTTCGAAGGAAGGGCATCCCCCGTGGCACACGAACTCCCGTTCCAGTTCTTCGACTGCGACAACCACTACTACGAGGCGACCGACGCCTTCACCCGGCACATCGAGCCGGAGTTCCGCAAGCGGACCATGCAGTGGGTCGAGATGGGCGGCAGGACCCGCCTGCTGGTGGCAGAGAAGGTCAACAAGTTCATCCCCAAGCCCACCTTCGACCCCGTCGCCGCCCCCGGCGTGATGGACGAGTACTTCCGCGGCCGCAACCCCAAGTCCGCCGACCCCAGCAAGCTCATGGGGGAGCTGGAGCCGATCCGCGCCGAGTACCGCGACCGCGACGCCCGCCTCGCCGTCATGGACGCCCAGGGCATGGAGGCGTGCATCATGCTGCCCACCCTCGGGGTCGGCATGGAGGTCGCGCTCGCCCACGACATCCCCGCCCTGACCGCCGCGTTCCGCGCCTTCAACCGCTGGATGGACGAGGACTGGGGCTTCGCCTACCGGAACCGCATCTTCTCCGCCCCCTACATCACCCTCGCCGACCCCGCCAACGCGGTGCGCGAACTGGAGTGGGCGCTGGAGCGCGACGCCCGCTTCGTCGTCATGATCCCCGGTCCCGTCCAGACCGAGGCCGGCATGAAGGCGCCGGGCGACCCCCTGTTCGACGGGTTCTGGCGGCTGGCCAACGACTCGGGCATCACCGTCCTGTACCACGGCGGCGAGACCCACTACACCAAGTTCCTCGCCGAGTGGGGCGAGCGGAACTTCACCGAGGCCTTCCGCGCCAACGCCTTCCGCGGCCTGATCTCCGCCGACCCCATGCAGGACACCGTCGCCAGCCACCTGGCGCTCGGCCTGTTCCACCGCTTCCCCAACCTGCGGATCGCCTCCATCGAGGTCGGCTCGGCCTGGGTGTTCCACCTGTTCGAGAAGCTGTCGAAGTCCTACGGGCAGGTCCCCCACCTGTTCCCCGAGGACCCGCGTGAGACCTTCAAGCGGCACGTGTGGGTCTCCCCCTTCTACGAGGACGAGCTGCGCAGCCTCCTGGAGCTGGTCGGCGCCGAGCGCATCGTCATGGGCTCGGACTGGCCGCACGTGGAGGGCCTGGCCGACCCCGCCTCCTACATCAAGGACCTGGAGAACTTCGACTACACGCCCGAGGAGTGCGAGAAGGTCATGCGCGCCAACGGCTGGGAGCTGGCCACCCGCCGCCCCGCCTGAAGCGCCGAGGCGGGGGTGGGGGCGCAGGCCGTCCCCGCCCCCGCCTCCGGCGTTCGAACCGATGCCCGCGGATCCCGGAAGAAGGAGGCACGTCGTGCGACTGGCCAAGCCGAGCCTGATCAACCTGCTCATGGAGGAGGGCGAGGAGGACACCGCGGTCCTCCTGGCTGCCTCCGACCTCCCCGACGACCTCGACTCCGACCGCGACGCCGTCGCGCTCCGGGCGCTCGGACTCGACGAGGAGGACCTGCTCGCCCTGCTGCCCGCGGTCGCCGGCACGGGGCTCCCCTCGCGGAACGCCGCGGCCCTCGACCGCACCATCTCCCAGCGCTGGGCCGACCTCGTCGCCGACTGGACGAGAAAGCGCTGAGGCCGCGGCACCCGGCGCGCGGCGAAGGCCGTCCGGCCCCCTCGGGGGCGGGACGGCCTTCGCGCGGTCACGGCTCCCGCGCGTCGCGCGGCCCCGGCCGCCAGGACGTCAGCAGGAGCAGCGCCGCTCCCCCGCCTCCCGCGCCCAGCGCCACGAGCAGACCCGCCCATCCGGCCGCAGGCAGGCCGCCGATCTCGTCCGTCCCCAGCACGCCGTCCAGGGAGACGCGGCCGGGGCCCAGGGCGGCGAGCGCGCACGCGGCCACCGAGATCATCAGTACGTACTCATAGCCCTCACCGGGACGGAAGATGAAGAATCCGTTGCGGAGGTGGTTGGCCACCAGCGCCACGAGCATCGTGCCGACGACCATGGCCGCGGCGAGCGCGGTGAGCAGCCCGGCCAGCAGCAGCGCACCCGCCGCGAGCTCCGCCGCCGTGGCGAAGAGGGCGTGGACGCGGCCGGGCCGGATGCCGATGGACTCGAACCAGCGGGCGGTGCCCGGCAGCCGCCCGCCGCCGAAGGCGTGGTTCCAGCCGTGCGCGACCATGGTGACGCCGAGCGTCGCGCGCAGCAGGAG
>JAFACJ010000801.1 GCA_023425615.1 Actinomycetes bacterium | reverse complement strand
GTGCCCGCCCGCAGCCGTTCTCCCACCCGTGGGGCAAGCACCAGTTTCGAGGAGGCGATGTGGCCGGACCCGCAGGACGTCCCCTGCCGCAGATCACAGAGGAGACCGCGTTCTTCTGGACATCCGGTGAGGATGGCCGGTTGCGCTTCCAGGAATGCGAGTCCTGCTCGGCTCTCATCCACCCGCCCCAGCCGGTCTGCCGGTACTGCCGCGGCAAGCGGATGGGCGTGCGCGCCGTCTCCGGGTACGCCACGCTCATCGGCTTCACGGTGAACGAGCGGTTCGGGCTGCCCGGCCTGCCCGCCCCCTACGTCGTGGCGCAGGTGGCGATCGAGGACGACCCGCGGGTCAGGTTCACCACCAACGCCGTCGAGTGCGACCCCGCCGACCTTGCCCTCGGCATGCGGATGGAGGTCGTCTTCGAGCAGGTCGAGGACGTGTGGCTGCCGCTCTTCCGGCCCGCCGCCGAGCAGGGCGGGCCCGCGCCCGAACCCCGCGACGAGATCGAGCCCGACCAGGTGTGGCGGCACGTCCGCCCGATGGTCACACCCGAGAAGTTCGAGGACAAGGTGGCCATCAGCGGCATCGGCGCCTCGGAAATGGGCCGCCGCCTCATGGTCCCGCCGCTGTCGCTGACCGTGCAGGCGTGCGAGCGGGCGATCGCCGACGCCGGGCTGACCCTCGACGACATCGACGGGCTCGCCACCTACCCGGGCGCCGGCCCGTTCGGCGGGTTCGGCGAGGGCGGCGTCACCGAACTGGAGTCCGCCCTCGGCATCCGGCCCACGTGGTACAACGGCGGCGCCGAGACCTTCGGGCCCGGCGGTTCGGTCATCGCCGCGATGCTCGCCGTCGCCGGCGGCCTCGCCCGGCACGTGCTGTGCTTCCGCACCCTGTGGGAGGCCACGTACAACGAGCTGATGAAGCGCGGCCGGATCACCCCTCCCTCGGGGCGGGCCGGCGGCGGCTCGGCCTGGCGCATGCCGTTCGGCTCGACGTCGGCGGCGCACACCCTGGCCCAGACCGCGCAGCGGCACTTCCACAGGTACGGCACCACCCGCGAGACCCTCGGCTGGATCGCGCTGAACCAGCGCGCCAACGCCGCGCTCAACCCGACCGCCATCTACCGCGACCCGATGACGATGGACGACTACCTGGGCGCGCGCACCATCACCACGCCGTTCGGCCTGTACGACTGCGACGTGCCCTGCGACGGCGCCGTCGCGGTGATCGTCTCGGCCGTCGACGCCGCACGGGACCTGGCCAAGCCGCCGATCCGGGTCGAGGCGGTCGGCACCCAGATCATCGAGCGGATCGAGTGGGACCAGAGCACCCTCACCCACGAGCCGCAGGTCCTCGGGCAGGCCGCGCACCTGTGGACGCGCACCTCGCTGCGCCCGCAGGACGTGGACGTCGCCGAACTGTACGACGGCTTCACCATCAACTGCCTGTCGTGGATCGAGGCCCTCGGCTTCTGCGGCATCGGCGAGGCCAAGGACTTCCTGGACGGCGGCAAGAACATCGCCCGCGACGGCGTCCTGCCCCTCAACACCCACGGCGGCCAGCTCTCCCACGGCCGCACCCACGGCATGGGCCTGATGCACGAGGCCGTCGCCCAGCTACGCGGCGAAAGCGGCGAACGCCAGGTACCCGGCGCCCAGGTGGCAGTCGTCAGCAGCGGCGGCCTCACCCCCAGCGGAGCGATCCTCCTCAGGACCGATTCATGACCTCCGGTCTCGCGCTGGTCGACGTGACGCCGCCGTCCGGTGGCTCCTCCGAGGCCAGGAACGTGCGGGTCGGCGGTGTCACGATGTCGGCGCTGGTCCAGGAGGTGCCGCGGCCCCGTGCCGTCGTCCTGGCGTTGCACGGCGGGGCCACGACCAGCGTGTACTACGACGGGCCGGGGCATCCGCGGATGTCGTTGCTGCGGACCGGCGCGGCGCTCGGCTTCACCGTCGTCGCACTCGATCGGCCCGGGTATGGGGCGTCCGCGCCGTTCAAGGAGGAACTGGGGTCCGCCGAGCGGCGTGTCGACCTCGCCTATGGGGCGCTGGACCTGCTGGTGGATCCCGCGTCACGGGGTGCGGGTGTGTTCGTGCTGGCGCATTCCAGCGGGTGCGAACTGGGGATCCGCATGGCCGGGGACGAGCGGCGGGCGGGCGGCCTGCTCGGTCTGGAACTGGCGGGCACCGGGCGGCACCGTCACGCCCGCGCCATGCGGCTGTGGACGGACCGGGACCCCGGGCGCCGGGTGGGTCCGGCGCTGCGCGAGATCCTGTGGGGGCCGCCGCGGCTCTACCCGGACGACCTCGTCGGCGGTGCCTCGATCGCCGCGCCGGTTCCCCCCTACGAGGGCGTCGAGGCCGGGCCCTGGCCCGAGCGCCTGCCGGAGTTCGCCGCCCGGGTGCGCGTTCCCGTGCACTACAGCCTGGGCGAGCATGAGATGTGGTGGCGTTCGGGGCGCGAGGCGCTGGCGGACATCGCCTCCCTGTTCACCGCCTCGCCGCGGGTGGCGGTCCACGAGCAGGCCGAGGGCGGGCACAACCTGAGCCTGGGGCACAGCGCCCTCGCCTACCACCTGGAGATCTTGTCGTTCGTCGAGGAATGCGTCCTTGCGGGCCGGGGACGCGGAGAGGTGGACTGAATGGACGCCGAGACCGGAGCGCTCCTGCTCATCCGGGTGATCGTGGGCATCATCATGATCGCCCACGGCTACAACCACTGGCGGGGCGGAGGAGGCATCCAGGGCACCGCCGGCTGGTTCACCGGACTCGGCCTCAGGCACGGCGTCCTTCAGGCGTGGATGAGCGTCGTCACCGAGATCGGCGCCGGAGCCCTCCTCATCCTCGGCCTCCTCACCCCACTGGCCTGCGCCGCCACCATCTCCATCATGCTCGTCGCCGGACTCCTGGCCCACCGCAAGAACGGCTTCTTCGTCTTCAAAGAAGGCTACGAATACGTCCTGCTCATCGCCACCGTCTGCCTCGCCCTCGCCCTCCTCGGCCCCGGCGACCTGTCACTCGACGAAGCAGCCGACATCACCATCACCGGCTGGACCGCCGGCGCCATCGCCCTCGGCGTCGCCGTCGTCGCCACCGCCGGACTCCTCGCCACCTTCTGGCGGCCTCAGCCGGAGAAGGCCGAGACGACCGTCTGACCCTCGTCCCACCCCCCGAACGAGAAAGAAGAACGATGATGCATGTCGGTTTCATCGGCCTGGGCAGCCAGGGCGCTCCCATGGCGCGCCGGATCGTCGAAGCGGGCTACGAGCTGACCCTGTGGGCGCGGCGCCCCGCCTCCCTCGAGGCGTTCGCCGACACCTCCGCCAAGGTCGCCGCGTCGCCCGCCGAACTGGCGGCGGTCTGCGACCTGGTCTGCCTGTGCGTGGTCAACGACGCCGACGTCGAGGAGGTCCTCACCGGCGAGCAGGGCGTGCTGGCCGGGCTCCGCTCCGGCGGGATCGTCGCCGTGCACAGCACCGTCCACCCCGACACCTGCCGCCGCCTGGCCGAGGTGGCCGCGGGCCACGGCGTCCGGCTGGTCGACGCGCCGGTCAGCGGCGGTGGCGGCGCCGCGGCCGAGGGGCGTCTGCTGGTGATGGCCGGTGGCGACGACGACGCCGTCGAACTGTGCAGGCCGGTGTTCGCCACCTACGCCTCGCCCATCATCCACACCGGGCCGCTCGGCTCGGGGCAGCTCACCAAGCTGCTCAACAACCTGCTGTTCACCGCCCACCTCGCGACGGCCGCCAGCACGTTCGCCCTCGGCCGCGCCCTCGGCGTCGACCCGGCCGGGCTCGGCGAGGTCATCTCCCACGGCACCGGCTCCAGCTTCGCGCTGACCCGTGTCAACGCCGCGGGAGCCGACCTCGCGCGGATGGCGCCCGTCGCGGGCCCCCTGCTGCAGAAGGACGTCCGGCTCATCGCCGAGCTCGCCGCGGCGGCCGGCGCCGACCCCGGCACCGTCCTGGCCACCGCCGACGACGCGCTGGACATCATGGGCCACTCCCGCTGAGCCCGTCGTACGAGGAGGACACGATGCCCGAGAGACGGCTGCGGGTGGTCCAGTGGGCCACCGGGAACATCGGTACCAAGGCGCTGCGCGGTGTCATCGAGCACCCCGGCCTGACCCTGGCCGGACTGTACGTCCACTCCGAGGGGAAGGCCGGCGCCGACGCCGGTGAGCTGTGCGGTCTGGGGCCGGCCGGCGTCACCGCGACCCGCGACATCGCGGAGATCACGGCGCTGGGCGCGGACTGCGTCCTGTACATGCCGGCCGCCTGCGACTACGACGAGGTATGCCTGCTGCTGGAGTCGGGCGCCAACGTCGTCACCACCCGTGGCGAGTTCCACCACCCCGACGGCATGGACCCCGGGATCCGCGAACGGGTCGAGGCGGCGTGCGAGCGCGGCGGCACCTCGATCCACAGCACCGGGAGCAGTCCCGGTTTCATCACCGAGGCCGTCCCCCTGGTGCTGACGTCGATCCAGCGGCGGCTGGACTCCCTGACGATCAGCGAGTTCGCCGACCTCTCCCGGCGCGACTCCCCGCAGCTGCTCTTGGAGATCATGGGCTTCGGCAGGCCGCCCGCGGAGCTCGACCCGGCACGGCTGACCCACGGCAAGGTCAGCTTCGGGCCGTCGCTGCGGCTCATCGCCGACGCCCTGGGCATGCCGCTGGACTCCCTGGAGGCGGGCGGCGAGGTCGCGGTCGCGAGCCGCGCCGTCCGGATCGCCGCGGGCACCCTGGAGGCCGGTACCGTCGCCGCGCAGCGGGTGACGGTCTCCGGCGTCCGCGACGGCCGCGCGGTGCTGAACTTCCGCGCCACCTGGTACTGCACCACCGAGCTGGAACCCGCCTGGGACGTCCGCCCCACCGGCTGGCACGTCGCCGTCGAGGGCGACGCGCCCCTCGACGTCGATCTGCGCTTCCCCTTCCCGCTGGAGCGCATGGCCGAGCTGTCGCCCGGCTACACGGCCAACCGCGCCGTCAACGCCGTCGCGGCCGTCTGCGCCGCACCGCCGGGGATCCGCACCACCGTCGACCTGCCCCACGTCCTCGCCGACCTGGGCTGATCCCCCCGCGCTTCCGGCCCGGCACGCGCACCGCCGGGCCGGAACTGCCATCCTGTGGGCAGCACACCGGCGGCCACCCGGCCGCCCCGTCTCCCGGAAGCAGGACCCGACACCGATGACCGCTCCTTCGCGCCACGCCCCGGACGGCGAACCCCCGGCGAGGGGGCTGCTGCTGCGGAAGGTGGAGGTCGGAGGACGGCCGGCCGAGGTGCGGCTGTCCGGCGGCGCCGTCGCGGCGGTCGGGGAACGGCTGCGCGCGGAAGCCGGGGACGAGGTGCTGGACGGGCGGGGCGGGGCGCTGATCCCCGGCCTGCACGACCACCACATCCACCTCCTGGCGGCCGCCGCCGCCGAACGTTCGGTACGGGTGGGGCCGCCGGAGGTCACCTCGGCCGCCGATCTCGCCGCCGCGCTGCGGCGTGCCGATGCCGCTCTCCCGCCGGGCGCCTGGCTGCGGGCGGTGGGCTACCACGAGTCGGTCGCCGGTGATCTTGACCGTGACCGGCTGGACGCCCTCGTGCCCGGACGTCCGGTGCGGGTCCAGCACCGGTCGGGGGCGCAGTGGACGCTGAACGGGGCTGCCTGCCGTGCCGTCGGCCTGGACGACGGGCCGCGCCCGCACGGAGCCGGACACGACGCGCGGGGGCGTCCGGACGGGCGGCTGC
>JAFACJ010000787.1 GCA_023425615.1 Actinomycetes bacterium | reverse complement strand
CATCGCGTCCGGCCCCCTCGCACGTCGTGCTCAGTCCTTCCCGAAGACCCGGTCGACCACCCGTGCCGCCGCCGAGCCGTCGTCCAGTGAGCAGAACCGCTCGTGGAAGGCGTCGTAGGCGCCCTCGTACTTCTCGCTGATCTCCGTGACGTCGCGGATCGCCTCGATGAGGTCGGCGGACGTCTCCAGCAGCGGCCCCGGCGCCTCCTTCTCGAAGTCGAAGTAGAAGCCGCGCAGCTTGTCGCGGTAGTGCGCAAGGTCGTAGGTGTAGAACAGCATCGGCCTGCGCAGGTTGGCGAAGTCGAACATGACCGAGCTGTAGTCGCTGACCAGCAGGTCCGACGCCAGGTACAGCTCGGCGATGTCGGGCCAGGCCGAGGCGTCGCGGACGAACGGCCGGTCCGGCGCCCCGTCGACGACGTTCGGGTGCAGCCGTGCCACCAGCACATGGTCGGCGCCCAGCTCACGCTCGAACAGGTCGAGGTCGATCCGCCAGTCTGCCTTGTAGCGGCCGACGCCGTAGAACTGGTCGTCACGCCACGTCGGCGCGTACAGCACCACCTTCTTGCCGGCCGGGATGTCGAGACGCTCGCGCACCCGCGCGGCGATCCGGTCGGCGTCCGGCGAGTAGAGCAGGTCGTTGCGCGGGTAACCGGCCTCGATCAGCTCGCCCTCGAACTTGAACGCCCGCTTGAGGATCGGGGTGCTGAAGCCGTTCGGCGAGACCAGGTGCGTCCACTCCGGCAGCCGCGGCTCCTTCTCCTTGGTCGCCATGGCCTTCTGCATGCCGGGCGAGTAGGCGAAGTGCACCTCCTTGACGTCACGTCCGATCTTCTTCAGCGGGGTG
This sequence comes from Actinomycetes bacterium, assembly GCA_023425615.1. Taxonomy (GTDB): domain Bacteria; phylum Actinomycetota; class Actinomycetes; order Streptosporangiales; family Streptosporangiaceae; genus Actinocorallia. Next base: position 1,931 of record JAFACJ010000787.1, on the reverse strand, counting down.
CCGTGCCAGGTCTGCAGGACCGTCTGCTCGGGGTGCCGGTGGAACCAGTCGCCGAGCCGGTGGTTGGCGACGATGTACCGGGACGAGGCGACCGCGTCGTGCCAGTCCGAGCCGTTCAGCCGTACCGCCTTGACCGTCGGCGGCAGCTCGACCTGGCCGTCGCCCACCACCCACAGCTGCTCAAGACCGCTGCCCCGCCGCACCAGCTCCTCGTGGATGGCGCGGGGGCTGTCGCTGTACTGGCGCCCGTTGAAGCAGGAGAACAGCACCGCGTCGCGCAGCCCCTTCTCCTTGACCCGCAGCCGCGCCTCCTGGCGGAGCTTGCCGCCGGCGCTCGCCTCCTCGGGCCGCAGGTCGGAGCTCACGTTGACGACGAGCCTGCCGTTCTGGTCCTCCAGCGCGTAGCCGCGCAGCGCCACCTCGACCGCCTCGGGCAGCCGCGCCCCCTCGCCGAGCTGGAGCGCTAGCGGACGGCCCCCGGACTGGTACAGCACCTCCCACTTGCCCGCCCGCAGCGGCAGCGTCCCGGCCAGGGTGTCCATCCGGGCCAGCGGCAGGCGCGCGACGCCGTCCTCCAGCGGGAAGCGGTAGGCCAGCTTGCGGTTGCGGCTGCTCAGCACGAGCGTGCCGGCGCCGCCGTGCACCGGGTGCGTGCCGCCGACCGTGAGCGTCCCGTCCCGGTCCAGCTCCACCGTGTGGACGACGAACCGGGCGGTCCGCAGGCTGACCCGCAGATAGCCAGACGGGTTGCGGCCCGCGATGACCTCGCGCTCCCCGATGAGCTGCGGGGCGGGCTCGACGTCCTCGGCCAGCACCACCTGGACCCCGTCCAGCCACGCCTTCCACACGACCGTGTCATCGAGGCGGCTCTCATCGGCCCGCACGTCGGGCAGGACCGGCAGCGGCACCTGCGCGGCGAACCCGTCGGCCGTGACCTTCACCGGGACCACGACCTCCTGGTCCATCCGCGAGAAGACCAGCCTCTCGGGCCGCGCCGCCTTGACCGTCCCCGTGATCTCCAGCGTGTCGCCGGTCCAGGCCAGCCCCGTGGCCTTGGCCCGCACGGTCTCCACCCGCAGCCGCAGCGCCTTCTCCACCACCTCGGGGACGATCCGGACGTCCTCCTCGACATAGGCGTAGGGCGGGTTGGCGCCGGAGCCCGACGTCCCGGCCAGGAGCTTGCCGTGCCGGAACACCCCGGCGTTGAAGATCCCGGCCTCCAGCTCCCAGACGCCGTCCTTCCAGCCGCGCGACCCGCGCAGGAGCCGGGGGTTGACGGTGACCTCGATGCCCCGCCAGTCCTTCTTCACCCGTGTCTTCCTGGCCGGCAGCAGCAGCCACCTGGCGCCCTGCCGCAGCAGCACGCCCTTGACGGACGTCCACTTGCGGCGCATGCCCACCGAGTTGATATAGGCCTCGCCGGAGATGACGAGCTTCCCCTCGCGCCACTGCACCGACTGGATACGGCTGCGCAGCCTCAGCTCGTCGCGGGCGCGGTAGACGCTCTGCGGGACGCCGACCTTGTCGTCCTTCCAGTACGGATACACCATGTACCGGCGGATCGGGTTGCGCACGATCGAGGGGTTGGAGCGGCCGCGCTCATACCGGACGACCTTGACCAGCTCGGTGGTCAGCCGCCGCGACGCCAGATGCCACTTGAGGCGGCTGAGCGCCGGCAGCCGGCCGAAGGTCCTGGCCTCGACCCGCTCCGCGTAGCGCGCCGCCAGGTCGACGACCTGCTCCCGCACCGCCGTGTCGCAGTCGGGCACCGCGTCGAGGAGGACCCGCAGCTCCCGGTCGAGCACGGTGAGCTGGAACCTGCGCCGGTCCTGCGTCCGCCAGCGCCCCTCCAGCAGTTCCTCGATCCGGTTCACCGCCGCGAAACCGTCGACGACGTCACGCGGGTCGGCGGTCGGCGCGGGGAATAGATC
>JAFACJ010000678.1 GCA_023425615.1 Actinomycetes bacterium | reverse complement strand
CTGCCCGCCCTCGCCCAGCCGCTCGATGATCTCGAACCGGCCGAGTGCGCGCGGGTCCGCGGGTCTGAGGTGCTCGCCCATGGGGTTCCTCCGTTAGATCGTGCCGGTCCAAGCTTGCCCTGTCCGTGGGGTGAGGAGGTAGGCGTAAGACCCGTTTCTCGATCACGGCTCGGCTACTCTGCGGACGTGGACGGCGATGGCTTCACCCGGTGCGGACGCGGCCACGTCCACTGGGGCAGGTTCGGAGCTGCGGGGCTGCTGCTCTTCAGCGAGGGTCACGTGCTGCTCCAGCAGCGCGCGTGGTGGTGCAACGGCGGTGGCACCTGGTGCCTCTTCGGCGGCGGGCGGCATTCCAACGAGGACCCGCTCACGGCGGCGCTGCGGGAGACGTCCGAGGAGAGCTCGCTGGACGTCTCGATCGTCCGCCTGCACGGCAGGATCCTCGATGATCACGGCGGCTGGTCCTACACCACGCTGATCGGCTCCTCGCCGCACCGGCCCCGGGTGGACGGCGCCTCCAGCGAGACGAAGGCGGCGCGCTGGGTGCCGGTCTCGGAGGTGGACGCGCTGCGGTTGTTCGCCCCCTTCGGCGCGGCGTGGCCTACGCTGCGCTCCATGCTCACCCGTGTGGTCCTCATCGTGGACGCGGCGAATGTGATGGGGTCGCGGCCCGACGGCTGGTGGCGCGACAGGCTGGGCGCGGCGCGGCGGCTGCGCGACGGGCTGGCCGGGCTCGGGCCGGTCCCGCTCGGCCCCTTCGATGAGGCGTATCCGGAACTGGTGCTGGTGGTGGAGGGCGCGGCGCGGCCGCTGGAGAGCGCGGGCGGCGTGCGGGTCGTGGCGGCCCCCGGCAGCGGCGACGATGAGATCGTCCGGCAGATCGGCGACGACGGCGCCCACTATGTGGTGGTCACCGCCGACCGCGAGCTGCGGCGCCGCTGCGAGGAGGCGGGGGCGCGGGTGCTCGGGCCGCGCTGGCTGCTGGACCTGCTGGACCGGGCCTGACCCTACAGGTCCAGCGAGTAGTCAAGGATCACCCGGTCGGCGGGGATGACGATGTCGCGGCACACCTCCAGGATCCGCGCTCCGGAGAACATCCGCCGGGTGATGGTGACGACCGGCACGCCGCCGGGCATCCGCAGCGTCTCGGCCTCCTCGGGTTCGGGCATCCGCGCCCGTACCGACTCCTCGACCCGGGTGGGCGGGTGGCCGAGGTAGGCGAGCTGGGCGGGGGTGCCGCCGGGCCAGGGCTCCCGCCGGGGGTCGGCGACGGGCGTCCCCTCGACGAGGTCCCACGGCAGGTAGTTGACGGAGATCTGCTGGGGTTCGCCGCGCGCCCAGAACACGAACCTGCGCCGCAGGAGCGGTGTGCCGGGCGGCAGGTCGAACAGCGCGGCGAGGTCGGCGTCGGCGCGCGTCCTGCGGTAGACGCGATCGAGCCGGTAGTCGCTCCAGCCGATCCGCTGGTCGTGGGTGAAGGAGGTGGCGGGGGCGAGCAGCGGCCCGGTCTCCAGCCGGTAGCGCTCCATCGCCATCCGCCGCACCGGTGGCCGGATCCGGACGACGGTGCCGCCGCCGCGCCGGGTCTCCACCAGGCCCTCGCCGCGCAGCACCGCGATCGCCTGCCGCACCACGATGTCGGAGACGCCGTGGGCGGCGGACAGCACGGCGATGGTGGGCAGCCGGGAGCCGGGCGGATGGGTGCCGTCGCGGATGCCGTTCCTCAGCTCGTCGGCGATCCTGATGTAGGCGGGTCTCGGCACCTGCGGACACCTCCCTGAGGAATGTCGCTCTTTTTCCAGCCTTGACGGTTCTCCCAGCTCGTATCACTTTTGTATACGGAATGAGTTCTTCGGGGAAGGGACCACCCTGATGGGGGACTTCGCGGACCTCAAAGCGAGTATCGAAGCCGAATATCCCGGGTGGGTGGTCTGGCGCAGCGACGCCGCCCGGTGGTATGCGACCCGCAGCGGTGATCTGACGGACGCCCAGCTCCAGCGGGGGTGGGCGATGACCCTCGCCGCCGACGACGAGGCGGCCCTGCGGGAACTGCTGGACGACCAGGCCCGCAGGGAGGTCGGGGGGCCTTGAGTTACAGAACAGTACGTTCCAGGTAAGTATTCACGTCCGGCACGACGAGACCCCTTGGCGAACCAGAGCAAACGGCCGAACGTTCTAAGGGAAAAGGAACCGACTCTGGAGGGTCCGTTGAAAGGCCAGTCTCCGAGCCCCGTCACCTCCCCGCTGGTCACCCCCCGGCGGGGCCGGCACGGCCGAAGGAAGCCCCTGTGGATCATCGCGCTGGCCGCCGCGCTCTCCGGCGTCGCCGTGGCCTCGCTGGTGGTCTACCTCTCCCATGACCCCAGTCCCTCCTCCGTCGTCCTGGACGACGAGCCGGTCGGCCGGATCGCCGAGGGGCCGCCCGGCGACTGGGCGGCCTGGGGCTTCACCCACACCCAGGAGAGCCTGGACGCCACGCCCGCCGCGCTGCCCGCGGTCCGCCGTCAGAAGACGCTCCAGGCGCAGCACATCATGGGGTTCGGCGCCGACAACCCGCAGCCGCAGCCGGGCCGCTATGAGTGGTCGTCGCTGGACCGGCGGATGAAGGCGATCCGCGACACCGGCGGCGTCCCGGTGATCACGTTGTGCTGCGCGCCGGACTGGATGAAGGGCGGCCCGGCGGGCGCGACCGACTGGTCGCATCTGGAGGACGCGCCGCTGCCCGAGTTCTTCGACGCCTTCGCCGAGCAGGCCGCCGCCGTCGCCAAGCGCTACCGCGACGTCCGCTACTACTTCGTCTGGAACGAGTTCAAGGGCTTCTTCAACCAGCGCGCGAACCGCTGGGACTACGAGGGGTACACGCGGCTCTACAACAAGGTCTACACGGCGTTGAAGAAGGTGGACTCCGGCATCCAGGTCGGCGGCCCCTATGTCCCGCTCAACAGCTACGCCGATCCGCAGTCCCAGACGTCGCGCGACATCCGCGGTCCGTGGGGCGCCGCCGACCAGCGTGGCCTGAACGCCGTCGAGTACTGGCTGAAGCACAAGAAGGGCGCGGACTTCATCGTGGTCGACGGCTCCTCCCTGCCCGAGGACCGCACCGCGCACACCGACGAGTTCGCCGCGAACGCCAAGTTCAGCGCGCTCACCCGCTGGCTCCGCGCCCGGGAGGACCTGCCGGTCGTCTGGGCCGAGTGGTACGTCGAGCCGCCGAACTCCGGTTGGAGCGCCGAGCGGCTGCACGCCGTCCAGGCGGCGGCGATGATCGAGTTCGCCCGGTCGGGCGCGGCGGGGGCGCTGTACTGGAGCCCGCAGGGCAGCCCGGGGCCGTGCACCGGCTGCCTGTGGGACGCCGAAGGCGAGGCGCTGCCGTCGCTCCAGTTGCAGCAGGACTTCGCCCACTGGTTCCCGCCGGGCACCGAGCTGATGCAGATGTCGGCGACGAACGAGGGCGGCGCGGACGTCTCGGAGAGCGACGTGCGGGTCCTGGCCTCCCGTGAGCGGATCCTCGTGGTGAACGCCACCGAGCGGCAGAATAAGGTTACGGTCGGTGACAGGGCGGTCGACCTCCAGCCCTATGAGATCAAGTGGATCGACCGATGAGACGGGACGGATCGATGAACGGGACGAGCCGATGAACACCGCCACCGACCTCGTCGGCGTCGACTTCTGGGCCAGGCCGCACGAGGAGCGGTACGCCGAGTTCGCCCGGTTGCGCGCGTTGAAGGAGCCGGTCTTCTTCACCGAGCCGCGGGTGCCCCTGGTCCGGGCGGGCAAGGGCTTCTACGCGCTGGTGCGGCACGCCGACGTGGTGGAGGTCAGCCGCAACACCAAGGTCTTCTCCAGCGAGCCCGCGGCGACGTCGCCGGAGCCTCCGCCGTGGATCGCCTGGCTGTTCGGCCGCCCCATGGTGAACATGGACGACCCTCGGCACGGGCGGCTGCGCCGGATCGTCTCGCGCGCGTTCAGCCCGAAGATGCTGGCGGGTCTCGCGGACGACGTCCAGGCCACCGCGACGGCGATCGTCGACGACCTGGAGCGGGAGGGGCCGCGTGACTTCGTGGAGCAGGTCTCGGCCAGGCTCCCCATCAACGTCATCTGCGCGATGATGGGCATCCCGCCCGAGCGGCGTCCTTATGTGCTCCAGCGCATCGATGTCATGACCGAGTACTCCGGCGTCCGCGGCTCCCTGTTCGACCCTCGGACGCTGCGCCTGCTGGCCGGCAATCTGAAGGCGATCGTCGACCTGCACCGGCTGGTGGCGCGGATGGGGCGGGAGCGGCGCGGGAACCCGCGGGGCGACCTGGTCTCGGCGCTGGTCAACGCGAACGTCGACGGCGAGTTCCTGACCGTGCGGGAGCTGGGCAGCTTCTTCGACCTGCTGCTGGTGGCGGGCAACGAGACGACGCGCAACGCCCTGTCGCACGGGATACGGCTGTTCTCCGAGCATCCCGGGCAGCGCGAGCTGCTGCTGGCCGACTACGACGCGCGGATCGGCGGCGCCATCGAGGAGATCGTCAGGTACGTCTCGCCGATCATCCAGTTCCGGCGGACGGTGACCCGGCCGTACGAGCTGAACGGGCACCGCCTCGAACCCGGCGACAAGGTGGTGCTCTTCTACCCCGCCGCCAATCGCGACCCCGAGGTCTTCCCCGACCCCGACGTCTTCGACATCACCCGCTCCCCCAACCCGCACGTGGGGTTCGGGGGGCCCGGCGCGCATCTGTGCCTGGGCGCCAACCTCGCCCGGATGGAACTGAAGATCATGTTCCGTGAGCTGTTCACCCGGCTGCCCGGCATCCGCACGACGGGCGAGCCGGAGTACCTGCTGTCCAACTTCGACAACGGGGTCGTGCGCCAGCCCTTCACGTTCTGAGCCCGCGGGGGCAGGGCGGCTACTCGTCGGCCTCCCGGGCTCCGCGCGGTTCGGGGGGTTCCATGGGGACGCGCAGCCCGTACTCGTCGGCGGTCCGCCTTGCCCGCGCGTAGCCGGCGTCGGCGTGCCTGACCACCCCGAGGCCGGGGTCGTTGGTCAGGACGCGCTGGAGTTTGCGCGCGGCCAGCGGGGTGCCGTCGGCGACGGAGACCTGTCCGGAGTGCACGGAGCGGCCGACGCCGACGCCGCCGCCCTGCTGCAGTGACACCCAGGACGCGCCCGAGGCGGTGCCCAGCAGCGCCCCCAGCAGCGGCCAGTCGGCGATGGCGTCGGAGCCGTCGAGCATCCCCTCGGTCTCCAGGTGCGGTGAGGCGACGGCTCCGAAGTCCAGGTGGTCGCGGCCGATGACCAGCGGGGCGGCGACGCGGCCCTGGGCGACGAGGTCGTTGAACCGCTGCCCGATCTCATCGCGTTCCTCCTGGCCGAGCCAGCAGACCCGGGCGGGGAGCCCCTGGAAGGGCACCTTCTCGCGGGCGGTGCGGATCCACCGGGTGAGCGACTCATCGCCCGGGAACAGGTCGAGGACGGTGCGGTCGGTGATCTCGATGTCGGCGGGGTCGCCCGACAGCGCCACCCAGCGGAACGGGCTCCTGCCCGCGCAGAACAGCGGGCGCAGGTAGGCGGGCACGAAGCCGGGGTAGGCGAAGGCGTGCTCGTATCCGGCGAGCCGCGCCTCGCCGCGCAGGGAGTTGCCGTAGTCGAACACCTCGGCCCCCGCCTCCTGGAAGCCGACCATCGCCTCGACGTGGCGTGCCATCGATTCCCTGGCCCGGTGGGTGAGCCCTTCGGGGTCGCGTTCGCGCAGTTCGGTCAGTTCGCCGAACGGCACGCCGATGGGGAGGTACAGCAGCGGGTCGTGGGCGGGTGTCTGGTCGGTGACGATGTCGATGGGGGCTCCGGCGGCGAGGAGTGCGGGGAGGGTCTCGGCGGCGTTGCCCCGCAGCGCGACGGCCAGGGGGCGCTGGGCGTCCCTGGCCGTCAGCGCCAGGGCCAGGGCCTCGGCCGGCGAGTCGGCGATCTCGTCGCAGTGGCCTTGGGCGATGCGTCTGGCGATCCGCGCCGGGTCGCACTCCACGCAGATGGAGACTCCGCCGTTCATGGTGATGGCCTGGGGCTGCGCACCGCCCATACGGCCCAGGCCCGCGGTGAGGGTGACGGTGCCGGCGAGGGTGCCGCCGAAGCGTTCGCGCGCCACCGCGGCGAACGTCTCGTAGGTGCCCTGCACGATGCCCTGGGAGCCGACGGAGATCCAGGAGCCCGCGGTGAGCTGCCCGAACATGATCAGGCCGAGTTCCTCCAGCCGCCGGAACTCCGGCCAGCTCGCCCATTCGGGCACGAGGTTGGCGTTGGCCAGCAGTACCCGCGGCGCCCATTCGTGGGTGCGGAAGACACCGACGGGCTTGCCGGACTGCACCAGCAGCGTCTCGTCCTCGGCCAGTTCGGTCAGGCACCGCACGATCGCGGCGTAGGAGGCGGGGTTGCGCGCGGCCTTGCCCGTCCCCCCGTAGGCGGCCAGCGACTCGGGATGTCCGGCGACTTCTGGATCCAGATTGTTATCGAGCATCCGCAAGGCCGCTTCCTGCGGCCAGCCGCGGGCGCGCAGGGCGGTGCCGCGCACCGCGCGGACGGGGATGTTCTTCATGGAGCGCCTCCTGCGACAGAC
>JAFACJ010000633.1 GCA_023425615.1 Actinomycetes bacterium | reverse complement strand
CACCTCCAGTGCCACTTCGGCCAGGACACCCTGTCCTGGGCCGCGCGCGGAGCCCGGGTGAGCGGCCTCGACTTCTCCGGCCCCGCGGTCGAGGCGGCACGTGAGCTCGCCGCCGAACTGGACGTGGAGGCGAGATTCGTCCAAGCCGACGTGTACGACGCCGTCAGCGCACTCGGGAGCGGGTCCTTCGACATCGTCTACACCGGTTTCGGCGCGCTCATCTGGCTGCCGGACCTCGACCGCTGGGCACGGGTGGTCTCCGACCTGCTGAGGCCGGGCGGCTTCCTCTACCTCTCGGAGTTCCACCCCATCACCAACGTCCTGGACGACGAGACGGGCGGCGTCGTCGCCCACGACTACTTCGACGAGGGCGCGAAGGTGTGGCACGAGTCCGGCACGTACGGCGACCCGGACGCCGAGATGGAAGGCGTCTCGGTCTGCTGGGACCACACGCTCGGCTCCGTCGTGTCGGCCATAGCCGGAGCCGGTCTGCGCGTCGAGTTCCTGCACGAGCATCCCCACACGCTCTTCCCCCGGTACGACAACCTCCAGGCCGGGTCCGACGGGATCTACCGGCGCCCCGAAGGCGCTCCCCCGATCCCCATGATGTACTCGATCCGGGCGTCCAAGGTCTGAGCCGTCCTCAGCCGATGGCGCGGTCCTCGGCCTGCCAGTAGGGGGCGCGCAGCTCCCGCTTCAGCACCTTGCCGCCGGGGTTGCGGGGCAGGTGGTCGGTGAGCACGACGGCCCTGGGGCGCTTGAACCCGGCCAGGTGGCGCCGCCCGTACTCCAGGACGTCCTGCTCGGTCAGCTCGCCCGCGGGCACCACCACGGCCATGACGCTCTCGCCCCAGCGGCGGTCGGGCACCCCGATCACCGCGACCTCGGCCACACCGGGATGGCGGGCGAGCACCTCCTCGACCTCGACCGGGTACACGTTCTCCCCACCGGTGACGATCATGTCCTTGAGCCGGTCGGTGAGGAAGAGGCGGCCCTCGGCGTCCAGGTGGCCCGCGTCGCCGGTGCGCAGCCAGCCGTCCGCGGTGAGCAGCCGCGCGGTCTCCTCCGGACGGTTCCAGTATCCGGCGGTGTTCTGCGCCGAGCGCACCCAGACCTCGCCCGTCTCCCCCGGCGGCAGCGTCCGGCCGGTGGCGGGATCGGCGACCTTCAGCTCGACCCAGGGGAAGGGACGGCCGGCCGAGCGCAGCAGGTCCTCGTGTTCGTGGTCGTCCGGATCGAGCTGGACGATCGTCCCCGTCGTCTCGGTCATCCCGTAGACCTGGTGCAGCCGGACGCCCATGACCTCCCGCACGCGCCGCAGCAGCGCGGTCGTGATGGGCGCGGCGCCGTAGCCGAGGGCGCGGACGGAGGAGTAGTCGTGCCCGTCCGGCAGGTCGCACAGCGCCTGGAGCGTGGCGGGCACGACGAAGCCGTTGGTGATCCGGTGGCGTTCGATCAGCTCGGCCAGCTCGGCGGCCCGCACGTCGCGGACCAGGATGTGGTGGCAGCCCGTGCTCAGGCCGGCGAGCGCCCAGCCCGTCCCGCCGACGTGGAAGACCGGGGAGGCGACGAGGTTCACCGAGCGCTCGTCCAGCAGCCAGCGCGAGGTCCTGCGCCGTCCGCTGGAGAAGTTGCGGTTGCTCAGCAGGACGCCCTTGGGGACGCCGGTCGTCCCCGAGGTGTAGAGCTGGGCCACGGTGTCGTCGGGCTCTCCCGTGAAGCCGGGGTCTGCCGCCTCGTGCGCGGCGAGCAGCGCCTCGAACTCCGGGCCGGTGCGCAGCAGGTGGCCCGGCGCGGGAAACCGCCCGGTCTCCCGGTCGGCGACGGTGACGGCGGCGCCCGCGTCGGCGAGGATCGCCCCGATCTCCCGGCCCGGCAGCCGCCAGTTCACCGGGACGGTGACCGCGCCCATCTTGGCGGCGCCGAACAGCACGTCGAAGTACTCGGGGGCGTTCTTGCCGACGTAGGCGACACGGTCACCGGGTCTGACGCCCTCGGCCAGCAGCGCGCGTGCCGTCCGGCTGGAGCGGGCGTCCAGCTCCCCGTAGGAGACGGTACGCCCGTCGCCGGTGAGCGCGGGCGCCGACCGGCGTTCCCGCCCGTGCCGCCGCGCCACCGAGACCACCCGGTATTCCGTTTCGCCCGTCATGTCCATAAACGGCATCCTGCCGTAGCGAGGCGCGTTCAGGAGAGCCGGAAGACGGGGTAGCCGGCGGCGACGCGCAGCAGCTCCTCGTCGGAGGAGGTGTGGTCCAGGCCCTCGAAGAAGACGCCGACCTCGAACTTCCAGCGCTTGAGGTAGGCGCGCAGGACCGGCGGCTTCTCCTCGTCGCGCAGCTCGACCGAGGAGAATGGCTTGGCCTTGCGGCCCAGGCGCAGCTCCCCGCGCCCCCCGGCCGCCCGCAGGTTGCGCACCCACTGGGTGTGCCCGCGCGGGGCGACGAGGTAGCGCTCGCCGTCCAGGGTCAGGGGGTTGACCGGGTTGGTGCGCCACTCCCCGCTCTTGCGGCCCCTGACCGCCACCAGGTTGGTGCCCCAGATGCTCAGGCCCTTGCCGGTCAGCCAGCCGACGATGCCGTTGAAGAGGTTTCCGGTACGGCCCGCCTCGATGTAACGCATGCGATGTTCTCCTTTGTGAGCAGTGCTCTCTGTTAAGAGCATTGAACACGCATCGGACGGCAAAAGCAAGAGCGGTGCTCTCTTTTCGATGTGGCGCTCTGGCAGACTTGGCGCATGACCGCGATCCGCACCGCCCGGGAGAGGGCACGCGCCGAACTGACACACGAGATCAAGCTGGAGGCGAGGAGGCAGCTGGCCGAGAGCGGCTCGGCACAGCTCTCCCTGCGGGCGGTGGCCCGCGCGCTCGGCATGGCGTCCTCGGCCATCTACCGGTACTTCCCCAGCCGCGACGACCTGCTGACCGCCCTCATCGTCGACGCCTACAACGCGGTCGGCGACGCCGCCGAACACGCCGACCGGCCCGAGGCCGCGCCCCGGGAACGATGGCTGCTGGTCTGCGGGGCGGTACGCCAGTGGGCGGTCGCGCATCCGCACGAATACACGCTGCTCTACGGGTCGCCGGTACCCGGCTACCGCGCGCCGGACTCGACCGTGGCACCCGGCACCCGTGTCGTGCGCCGGTGCGCCGAGATCCTCATGGCGGGCCGGCCGCTGCGGCCCGCCTCCCCCGGGCCGCTGGAGCCCGTGCTCCAGGACCAGATGCGGAACATGGCCGCGCTGGCCGACATCGACCTCGGCCCGGAGGACTGCGCCCGGATGCTCATCGTCTGGTCGCAGCTCTTCGGGCTGATCAGCTTCGAGCTGTTCGGCCAGTTCACCGGCTCCGCCGACCCCGCCGGACCGCTCTTCGCCCACGCCACCGCGCAGATGGCCGACTTCCTCGGCCTCCGCTGACGACACGCCCACGCCCGAGAGCGCCCGGCTCCAGGGCGCCGGGCGCGCAACGCGAAAGCGCGGGGCGCCGAAGTGCGCGGGCGTGCGCGTGGAGATGCGCCCTTGCTACCCGCGAAGGCGTCCCGGACCATCAGTGCGCGGGCGCTCGCGTGGAGATGCGGTTCCTCCAAACGGCGCCTTGCGCCGGACGGAGAGTGCGCGGAGACGCGGCGGAGACGCGGGGCGCGGGTCAGCGCAGGCGGCTGAGCGGGATGACCAGGGGGGTGCCCGCCGACGGGTCGGTGATGATCTGGGACTCCAGGGAGAAGACCTCGCGGACCAGGTCGGCGGTGAGGACGTCGCCCGGGGCGCCCTGGGCGGCGACACGGCCGTCGCGCATGGCCACGAGGTGGTCGCTGTAGCGGGCCGCCAGGTTCAGGTCGTGCAGGACCATGACGACGGTGTGGCCGTCGGCGTTGAGCTCGCGGACCAGGTCGAGCACGTCGATCTGGTGCGCCAGGTCCAGATAGGTGGTCGGCTCGTCCAGCAGCAGCAGGTCGGTGCCCTGGGCCAGCACCATGGCGATCCAGGCGCGCTGGCGCTGGCCGCCGGACAGCTCCTCCACCGGCCGGTCGCGCAGGTCGAGCAGCTCCGTGCGGGACAGGGCGGCGGTGACCGCCGCCTCGTCCCGCTCCGACCAGGGCCGGTACCAGCTCTGGTGGGGGTGGCGGCCGCGCGCGGCGAGTTCGGCGACGGTCAGCCCGCCCGGTGCCACCGGCGCCTGGGGGAGCACGCCCAGCGCCCGCGCCACCTCCTTGGTCGGCAGCCTGTCGATCTGCCTGCCGTCCAGCAGGACCGTCCCCGACCTGGGGCGCAGCAGCCGGCCCAGGGCGCGCAGCGTGGTGGACTTGCCGCAGCCGTTCGGGCCGATCACCGCGGTGACCTTCCCGTCGGGGATCTCCAGGTCCAGTCCGTCGACGACGGCGCGACCGTCGTAGGCCAGCCGCAGCCCCTCGGCGCGCAGCCGGGTGGCGGTCTTCGTCATGAGCCGGCCTTCTCTCGCTTGCTCCACGGATGATGGGGTAATAACTTAGGAAAGCCTTACCTAATTTTCAAGCCACCTCGCCTGATGGGGAGCACATGACCGCCATCGACGTCCGCCCGTACCGCCTCGACGACAGCGTGGACCCGTCCCTGCGCCCGCTGCTCGCCCTGCTGGAGACGGTCGCCGCCGCCGGGGACCTCCCCGCCCTCGCGCCCGGACTGGGCGAAGCGGAGGGCATGACCGTCCGCGAACTGGCGACCGCGCCCTACACCGCCCTCGACGAGATCATCGAGGCGGAGATGGCGCTCTGGAACGCGCCACGGCATGTGGCGGCCACCCTGTGGTGGAAGAGCTTCGCCTACTGGTCCGCGATCCCGATCGCCCTCGGCTGGGCACTGAACGGGACTTTCCCCTCCTTTACCGCCGAGAACACCCTGATAAGGGTACTTCCCGACGAACCGCGCATGCTTCTCGGCATGCGCGAACTCGCCCCCGCCACCGATGTGCGCGCCACCCTCCAGGCACTGCACGCCCCGCTCATCGAGGCCCTCGCCAAGCTCACCCGCGCCGGACGGCGCAACCTGTGGGGCTCGGTCGCCGAGTCCCTCACCCGCCCGCTGACGTCCTTCGCCGAACTGCTGCCCGGCTCCCCCGATCCCGCCGCCCTGCTGGAGCGGGCCGGCGCCCCGGTGTCGGGTCTCATGGAGGCGGGCACGGGCCGCCGCCGCACCTGCTGCCTGTGGGTCACCCTGCCCGGCAACGAGGCGTGCGCGAGCTGCTGCCTCGGCTGACGCGGACGGCGCGGCCGGCCGCGCGCGGGCCCGGGGACCGCCGCCGGAGAAGAGATCTTTCGGCATGTCCAAAAGACGGTACACCTGTGGCCTTTCAGGGCTTATCGTCATAACAACAAAATCCTGAGGAGTGCCATGACGATGGTGGTGTTGGTCGTCGCGTGCCTGGCTGTCGCCGGGGCCGAGCTCTATCTGGCCTTCGGCCGGGCGAGACGCGACGAGGCCACCATCTCCGATCTGCGCGCCTCGGGAGCCGACCTCGCCGAGCGCCTGGAGACCGCGCTCGCCGAGCTGCGCGAGCTGCGCGCCGACCTCACCGGCCGCCCCGAGGCCGCCGACCTGGCCCGCCTCACCAAGCGCACCGTCGAACTGGAGCAGGCGCAGGACGGCCTCGCCACCACCCTGCGCCGCTACGACGAGCTCGCCGGCTACGTCAGCCGCGTCGAGGAGCAGTCCAGCCGGCTGGACGGCGCCGTCGCCGACCTGCGCCGCACCCGCGACGCCCAGATCACCCACCTGGAGGCCGCCCTCAGCGCCCTCCGCCGCGAACGCGACCAGCAGCGCACCCAGGCCGACGCCCTCTCCGCCGACCTCCGCTCCGAACTCCGGCAGCAGCACGAGGCGGCCCTCACCGAACTGCGCCGGGAACACCACGGGCAGACCGAGGCCCTCATCGCCGCGCTCCACACCGAACTCCAGCACCAGACGGCCCGTCACGAGGAGGCCGTCGCCTCCCTCGAAGAACGCGCCGGCCGGTACGAGGAGACCCTCGCCGAACTGCGACAGGTCGGCGAAGAACACGAGGCACGGATCGCCGAGGTGTCCGCCGGGCTGCTGCGGGGGCAGACGGAACTGGCAGCGCGGCACGAGGCAGCCCGCACCTCGTGGGAAGGGCAGGGCGAAGCGCGCGAAGAGGCACTCGCCGAACTGCGGCGGGAGCACCTGGCTCAGACCGGACGGTTCGAAGAAGCCCTCGCCGAACTGCGGCAGGTCAGCGAGGAACACGAGGCGCGGCTGGCCGAGGTGTCCGCCGGGCTGCTGCGGGGACGGGACGGGCGCGGCGCCGAGGTCGGACGTGACGCCGGGGTCTCCGAGGCCCTGGAGGAGCTGCGGCAGGGGCGTGAGCGTGACTCCGCTCGGTTGGCCGACGCGTTGGAGGAGCTCCGCCGGGTCCGGGAGGAGCAGTCCCTGCGGGTCGACGCCGCTCTTGCCGAGTTGCGCTCCGCCGACCGGATCGCCGCCGTGCCGGAGGCTCCCGAGACCGACTCGGTCGATGAGGACTTCGCCGGGCCGGAGGCCGCCATCGAACTGGACGCCGTCAGGGCCGGGACCGTCAGGATGACGACGGCCGGGCCGGGTACCGGCGGCATGGGCTCCGCTGGCATGGGCTCCGCTGGCGTGAGCTCCGCTGGCGTGGGTGCGGCGAATGTCGGTGGTGCGGGCTCCGGTGGGGAGCGGGAGGGCGGGCCGCG
>JAFACJ010000560.1 GCA_023425615.1 Actinomycetes bacterium | reverse complement strand
GGGCTGAACCAGCCGGGTCGAGCCGTGCCGTGCCGAGCTGAACCGGCCGGGCCGAGCTGGACCGAACGGCCGTGCCGGGCGGGGCCGTGCCAGGTCGGGTCGAGCCGAGCCGGGCTGAACCAGCCGGGCCGGGCTGTGCCGGGCTGATCTGTGCCGAACCAGCCGAACCGAGCTGGGCTGAACCAGCCGGGTCGAGCCGTGCCGTGCCGAGCTGAACCGGCCGGGCCGAGCCGGACCGAACGGCCGTGCCAGGCGGAGCCATGCCGAGCTGAACCGTACCGAACCAGCCGTGCCGTACCGAGCCGAGCCAGGCGGTGCCGAGCCGAGCCGAGCCGATGGCATCATCCGCCCCCTCGCACCGCAAAGGCGTCGGCGTAGGTGGTGACTCATGTGGCGCGGATGCCTCTGGTGGAGGTGATGACGTCGCCGAGGCGTTTGGCGAGGGCCTCGTAGAACATGCTGAGGGGGAATTCGTCGGGGAGGACGGCGTCGACCCAGGCTTTGGGGGGTTCGGTGGCGGGGAGGTCGTGGACGCCGCCGGCCCAGCGGGAGGCGGGGTGGGGTTCGACGTAGCGGGAGACCAGGCTGTGGGCCGCCAGCCAGTGGACGAGTTTGGGCCGGTCGATGCCGTCGCGGTAGAGGTCCTCGATCTCCTCGCACAGGGCGACGACGGTCTGGGGAAGGCGTTCCCAGTCGATGGTCAGCCGGTTGTCGGACCAGCTGATCACCTTGTGGCGGTGCAGGTAGGCGAAGAGGAGCTGGCCGCCGAGGCCGTCGTAGTTGCGCACCCGCGGTCCGGTGATGGGAAAGCGGAACAGCCGGTCGAAGAGGATCGCGTACCGCAGGAGCAGGGCGTGCGGCAGGTCGGCGAGGCGGGTGGCCTCGCGGAAGGTGGTGAGGTCGCAGCGCAGCTCTTCCAGGGAGTAGAGCCAGTACGGCATCCGCTGCTTGATCATGAACGGGTCGAACGGCAGTTCGCCGTGGCTGTGGGTGCGGTCGTGCACGAGGTCCCACAGCGCGAAGGTGTCGCGTGCCAGGTCCTGGGAGGCCAGCAGCCGTGCGGCGTCGGGGGGCAGCGGCAGCCGCAGGGAGTCGGCGGCGGCGCGGCAGACGCGGCGGAAGCGGGCGGCTTCGCGGTCGCAGAAGATCCCGCCCCAGGTGAAGCGCGCCGGTGCCTGGCGGACGGAGACGGTCTCGGGGAACAGCACCGCGGAGTCGGTGTCGTAGCCGGAGGTGAAGTCCAGGAACGTCAGGGGCACGAACATCGGGTTGTCGTAGCGGGACGCCTCCAGCGCGGCCAGCCAGTCGGGCCACACGACGCGGCACAGGACGGCTTCCAGGTTCCGGTCGGGGTTCCCGTTCTGGGTGTACATCGGGAACACCACGAGGTGTTCCAGGCCGTCCTCCCGCCGGAGTTGCGGCTGGAAGGCCAGCAGGGAGTCGAGGAAGTCGGGGACGCCGAGGCCGTCGGCGCTCCAGCGGCGCAGGTCGGCGGTGGCCGCGGCCAGGTAGGCGGCGTCGTGGGGGAACAGCGGGGCGAGTTCCTCGACGCAGGAGGCGGCGCGTTCGATGAGTTTGTGTGCGCCGAGCCGTTCGTCCGGTTCGACAGATCCGTCCTTGGCCTGGAGGGGCCGCAGCTTCTCGACCGTCTCCTTCAGTTCGGCCCAGGCGGGGTGTGCCAGGGCGGCGGAGCCCGGTGGCCCGGCGCCGTCACGCGGCGGACCGGCCGCCCAGGTGACGATGTTGCGCCACAGTTCGGCGTGGTCGTGTTCGTCGATGGAGTCGTCGCCGAACAGGTCGGAGTCGGCGAACACCGCGACCCGGCCCGCGCCGGCGGGCGCGGTGACGGCGAGGGGGGCTCCGGCGGGGGAGGCTTCGGGGGAGGAGCGCAGCAGTACCGCGCCGCCCTCGGCGGAGACGTCCAGCGCACCGGCGCGGTAGAAGCAGACGTCGCGGACGGCGGCCAGCGGGTCCTCGGGCCCGGCCGGCTCCTGCGGCTCTGCCATCACCCAGTGCGCGACGTCGCGGTGGTTGCGCCGGGGGTCCTGGACCGTCCCGTTCCACACGGTGACGCCGAAGCGCGCCAGCAGTTCGGCGAGGTTGGTGCCGTACTTGTCCTGTTCGCACTCGGCCATGGCGACGAGCCCGCCGCCGGAGCCGACGAACGCCTCGATGGCGTCGAGTTCCGCGGGGGTGAACCGCGGGTCGCCGAGGCCGGTGGTGCGCTCCCAGCGGTCCTCGGAGGGGTGGGCGATCACCAGGACGTCGTATCCGGCCAGCACCTCGGCGGTGAGCGGTCCGGCGGTGTGCGCGTCGATCCGGTGCCCCGCCGCGCGCAGGAGCCCTGCGGCCCGGAGGTATCCGGCGTCGGCGGGGTGTCCGGGGTTCATGGTCCGTACGTGTCCGGGCCGGATGCTCCAGGACTCCCGGTGCGCTTCGTCGAACAGTACCCGTGCGAAGCCTTTCACGGCGAACCTCCCGGAAGACCACCAAATCAACGAAGAATTTATAGGAAATAGCCTAACACTCGAAATTTTCTTCTGTTTCACTCGGGCACCGCTAGGCTTGGACCATGTCATCCGCGTCTTCTCAGGTCCGCGTGCGCTTCGCACCTTCGCCCACCGGCATGTTCCATGTCGGCGGCGCCCGCTCCGCCCTGTTCAACTGGGCCATCGCCGAACAGACCGGCGGCACGTTCGTACTGCGGATCGAGGACACCGACGCCAACCGCAACCGGCCCGAGTGGACCGAGGGCATCATCTCCGCCCTGGCCTGGATCGGCATCAACAAGGACTCTTCCCACTTCGAGGGCCCGCTCTTCCAGTCCGCGCAGGAGCCGCAGCACCGCGAGGCGGTGCGGCGGCTGCTGGCCGAGGGGAGGGCGTACCACTGCGACTGCGACCGCCAGCAGGTGATCGCCCGCACCGGCGACCCCAACCGCGGCTACGACGGCCACTGCCGCGACCGCGGCCTGGCCGAGGGCCTGGTGCGCTTCCGCACCCCCGACGAGGGCGCCACGGTCGTCCAGGACGAGATCCGCGGCCGGGTGGAGTTCCCCAACGCGGCCATGGAGGACTTCGCGATCGCCCGCAGCGACGGCTCGCCGCTGTTCATCCTGGCCAATGTCGTCGACGACATCGAGATGGGCATCACCCAGGTGGTGCGCGGCGATGAGCACCTGTCCAACACGCCCAAGCAGCAGCTGCTGTGGGAGACCCTGGGCGTGACGCCGCCGTCCTGGGCGCATGTGCCGGTGATCGTCAACGAGAAGCGGCAGAAGCTGTCCAAGCGGCGCGACAAGGTGGCGCTGGAGGACTACCAGGCCGAGGGCTATCTTGCCGACGCCATGGTCAACTATCTGATGCTGCTGGGCTGGGCGCCCTCCGGCGACCGCGAGATCGTCCCGTGGGGCGAGATGGTCCGCGAGTTCTCCCTGGCTGACGTCAACACCTCCCCTGCCTTCTTCGACGTCAAGAAGCTGCGCGCGATCAACGGCGAGTACATCCGCGCGCTGCCGCTGGAGAAGTTCATCGAGGAGAGCGACAGCTACCTCGACCCGTCCTGGGACCGCAAGGTCTTCGCCCAGCTCGCCGAGCTGGCCCAGACGCGCGTCGCGGTCCTGTCGGAGCTGCACGACCTGCTGGACTTCGTCTTCCTGGACGAGCCGGTCTTCGACGAGCAGTCCTGGAACAAGGCGATGAAGGAGCCGGCGGCCGAGCTCCTCGCCGCCACGGAGGAGGCGTACCGCGACGCCCCCTGGACGGCGGAGGAGCTCAAGACCCGCCTTGAGGAGGTCGGCGCCGGGTTCGGCCTCAAGCTCGGCAAGGCGCAGGCACCGGTGCGGGTCGCCACCACGGGGCGTACGGTCGGCCTGCCGCTGTTCGAGTCGCTCGAGGTCCTCGGCAGGGAGCGTACTTTGTCCAGGATTGCTGGCGCTCGCACACGTTTGACCTCCTGAAAGGTTAGGGTTTGTCCAGAGGGGGAGAGAGTTCCCCTATGCGGAGCACTCCGATCCGGTTGGCGGACGGCCGGGAGCTCATCTACTTCGACCTGCCCGGAGATCCACCGCGGCGGACCACCGACGCGCGTGAGCTGCCCGAGCCGCCCCCGGCCTCGGAACTGCGGTTCGACGAGCTGCGCGGCGAATGGGTGTCTATCGCCGCGCACCGGCAGGAACGCACCTTCCAGCCGCCCGGCGACCGCTGCCCGCTGTGCCCGTCCACCCCGGACTTCCTCTCGGAGATCCCCGGCCCCTACCGGGTCGTCGTCTTCGAGAACCGGTTCCCCTCCTTCAGCGAGCGGACGGGCGAGGGCCGCACGATGCCGGGGATCCGGCCGGGGGAGGGCCGCACCGAGGTCGTGTGCTTCACCGCCGACCACGACGGAGCCTTCTCCCGGCTGTCCCCGCCCGACGTCCGGCTGGTGCTGGACGTCTGGACGGAGCGCACCCGGGTCCTGTCGGCGCTCCCGGGCGTCGAGCAGGTCTTCCCGTTCGAGAACCGGGGCGAGGAGATCGGCGTCACCCTCTCCCACCCGCACGGCCAGATCTACGGCTACCCCTTCGTCCCCCCGTACGTCCGGCGCGTCCTGGACGCCCTGGAACGCGACCCGGGGGCCTTCGACTACCGCCTGACGCGGGAGCGGAAAGAGGAGCGGGTGGTGGCCGCCAACGAGCACTGGACGGCGTTCGTGCCGCGGCCCGCCCGGTGGCCGTTCGAGGTCCATCTCTATCCGCACCGGCAGGTCCCCGACCTCCCCGCCCTGAACGACGAGGAACGCGAGGCGTTCGGCTCGATCTACACCGATCTGCTGCGCCGCTTCGACGCCCTCTTCGACATGCCCATGCCCTACATCTCCGGCTGGTTCCAGGCGCCGGTCCACCACGCCAGGGAGACCTTCCGCCTGCACCTCCAGCTCTTCTCCATCCGCCGCGCGCCGGGCAAGCTCAAGTACCTCGCCGGCTCGGAGTCGGCGATGGGCGCCTTCATCAACGACATCCGGCCCGAGCAGGCGGCACAGATGCTGCGCGACGCCCTCCCGCCGCTCACCTGAAGGTGACCGAGCCGGAGTAGTGGCCGGCCGAGCAGACGAAGCGCAGCCGTCCGGGGGAGGGGACGCCCAGGTCGACGCGGGTCAGCCCGGTCTCGGGCAGCACCAGGGAGATCCCGCGGCCCGGCAGGGTGAAGCCGCGGGTGCAGCCGGTGGTGCCGCGGGTGTCGAGCACCAGGACGGTCGGGACGCCCGCGTGCGCCGACAAGAGGGCGGGACGGTAGCCGCGGTCGAGGGCGTGGACGGTGACGGTCTGCACGCCAGAGGAGTCCGTGGCGACGAACCTGGCGTCGATCTCGGGTGCCGCGGCGCCGTCGGGAAGCCACCCGCCGACGCGGAGGCCGCCCAGGGCCGTCCAGCACGCCACGGCCAGCAGCGCAGCGCCCAGCAGCCGTGACGGCAGGCCGCGCAGCAGCCCGGCGCCCACCCCGAGTACCCCGGTGAGGGGCGCGGTGCCCAGGACGAAACCCGCCATGACGGACGCGCCGGTCATGGCCGAACCCGAGGCGACGGCCAGCAGTTCGGCCGAGAGGGTGATCCCGCAGGGGACGAACACGGTGGCCACGCCGATGAGCAGCGGACTGTCCAGCCGGGAGGGTGGGGGACAGCCGTGCGCGGCGGACGCGCCGGGCCGCAGCAGGCGCAGCGCGAAGAAGACGACGACGCCGGCGGAGACCACCAGCAGCAGCGCGCGGACCTGCGGGCCCGGCTGCACCACCGCGCCGAGCCCGCCCAGCAGCGCGCCGAGCACGGTGTGCGCGGCGAGCTTGCCGGCGAGAAAGACCGCGGTGAGCCGCACGGGACGGGATCCTGGCCTGCTCGCCACCCCGGCCAGCAGTCCGGTGTGCAGTGCCGCGCAGGTGGTGAGGCCCGCGAGCAGGCCCATGCCCGTGCCGGTCACGAAGGAGGTCGCCGCGCTCACGCATGGTCAGTGCCCGGAAGAGAGGTAGATCACCCTTCTTGTGGGAGAACGATGAGATCCGCCAGCATTCCCCCCGCGGGGGTGTACCGCGCGTCGGCGGGGCTGTCGTAGACGGTGAGCAGCCTGCCGTTCACGATGGCGATGCCCTCGGCGTGGTCCTCCCCGTCGCCGTGCGGCAGGTCGCCGACATGGACGAGGTCGTCGACGAACTCGGGGGCGTCGCTCTTGACCGCGTCCTTCCAGCGGAACAGGCGCACCGGGCCGCTCAGCGCCATCGACGGGCCGGCCAGGACGAGCAGGTCGTCGCCGTCGGGGCACAGGTCGCGGACACCGAGGCCGCGCAGGTCCAGGAAGTGCGCGTGGTAGCGGGTGCCGTTCAGCGAGCGCAGCCGCAGCCTCGTCTCATCGTCGGGGTCGGTCTCCGGCCAGATCTCCACCAGCGCCGCCCAGCCGCGCAGGACCGGGCCGCGGAACCCGACGTACAGCCGGTCGCCGTGCAGGGCCAGGCCCTCGATGTCCACGCCGTTGTCCTTGGAGGGGATGGACAGGAACGGCGCGAGATGGGGGTCGTCCTCCAGCAGGTCGGTGAGGGCGTCGCCGCGTCCGCCCAGGACGGCGGCGGTGCGTCCGTCGGCGGCGCGGCGCACCGGCCTCGGGAGCCCGTCGTGACCCTCCTCCAGCGGCAGCCGCACCAGGATGTAGCGGTTCTCCTCGCGCACGACCGTGGCGAGCCGGCGCCGCGACTTGTTCGCGGAGTGCTCGGGCTTGACCCGCTTGCGCTTGAGGCTGTGCGAGCCCACCGCCCACAGCCAGCCGTCCCCGCTGGCCAGCCCCTCCAGGTCGGCCTCCTCGTCGGGCCCGGCGGGCAGGTCGACGAAGTCGGCGAGCCGGTAGGTCACCTGGTCGGTGTATCCCGTGACCGTGCCGTCGGCGTCCTGCGCCGCGGTGAGGCGTTCGATGGTGGCGGTCTCATCACCGGCCACCCACAGGCACCGCCCCTCCCCGCGTACGGCCGACAGGTTCACGTGGGTCTGCGCCTCCCGGCTCTGACTGCCGAAAAGGAGCTCGATCTTGCGCTCGACGAACATGTCACCAGATAGTGGCACAGATTTCAGGTCTTCTCGTCACGATCCCGTTCCCGTGCCCGCAGCAGCGCCGCCTGCTCCCGCAACTGCGCGGCCTGCCGCTGCAACTGCCGGTTCTTGTTGTACAGGTCGACGAACACCGACACCTTGGCGCGCAGCACCCAGGGGTCGAACGGCTTGGAGATGAAGTCCACGGCTCCGGCGGCGTAACCGCGGAAGGCGTAGTCCGGGTCGCTGTTGACCGCGGTCAGGAAGATGATCGGGATGTCCCGTGTCTTCTTGCGGCGCTTGATGTCCCGCGCCGTCTCGAAGCCGTCCATGCCCGGCATGACGACGTCCAGCAGGATCACCGCGTACTCGTCGGTGAGCAGCGCCTTGAGCGCCTGCTCACCCGAACGTGCCCAGACCAGCTCCTGGTCGAGGGAGGAGAGGATCGCCTCCAGCGCGATGAGGTTCTCCTCCCGGTCGTCCACCAGAAGGATCTTCACCTTCCCGTCCATCACCCTCAGTTCACCTCCGGATGCTGCAGCCAGGTGCGCATGACACTCAGCAGATGGTCGACGTCCACCGGTTTGGCGACGTAGTCCGAGGCGCCGGCGGACAGTCCCGCCTCCCGATCGCCCTGCATCACCTTGGCGGTGATCATGATGATCGGCAACTCCGCGAACTGTGGCATGTTGCGGATGGCCTCCGTCGTGGCGTACCCATCCAGACCGGGCATCATCACATCCATCAGGACGATCGCCACGTCGGGATTGTGCTGGAGGAGGTCCATGCCCGCCTGGCCGTCCTCGGCGTACAGCACTTCCATGCCGTACCCCTCCAGCACGCTGGTGAGGGCGAAGACATTGCGGACGTCGTCGTCGACGACCAGCACCTTGCGGCCCGACAGGACCAGGTCGAGGTACTCGGCCGGAGGCTCGTCCTCCAGCGGCAGCACCGCGTCCTCCAGCGGCTGCGCCTGCTCGGGCACCAGGGACCGCGGCGGCTCGGCGGCGGGGCCCTGGTACTCCACCGGCAGGAACAGGGAGAAGGTGCTGCCCTCGTCCACCCGGCTCTCGGCCTGGATCTCACCGCTGAGCAGCCGTGCGATGTTCCGGCTGATCGACAGGCCGAGGCCCGTTCCGCCGTACCGGCGGCTGGTGGTGCCGTCCGCCTGCTGGAACGCCTCGAAGATCAGTTGCAGCTTGTCCTCGCTGATCCCGATCCCGGTGTCGGTGACCCGGAACGCCACCAGCGGCCCCGACGACTGCAGCGCCGAGGAGGTGACCTCCTCGGCGGAGGCGGGGCTGATGACCAGCTCTGCCCGCCCCCGCGAGGTGAACTTCACCGCGTTCGACAGCAGATTGCGCAGGACCTGCTCCAGCCGCTGCTCGTCGGTGAACAGCGAGGGCGGGGTGCCCGGCTCGACCCGGACGTCGAACTCCAGCCCCTTCTCCGAGGCCATCGGCCGGAACGTGGCGTCCACGTAGTCGACGAGCTTCGACAGCTCCAGCGCCTGCGGGTGGACGTCCATCTTGCCGGCCTCGACCTTCTCCAGGTCGAGGATGTCGTTGATGAGCTGGAGCAGGTCGGTGCCCGACTCGTGGATCGTCCTGGCGAACTCCACCTGCTTGGGCGTCAGGTTGCCCTCGGTGTTCTCCGTGAGCAGCTTGGCCAGCACCAGCAGGCTGTTGAGCGGGGTGCGCAGCTCGTGCGACATGTTCGCCAGGAACTCCGACTTGTAGCGCGAGGAGACGGCAAGCTGCTCGGCCCGCTCCTCCAGCGCCCGCCGCGCCTGCTCGATCTGGAAGTTCTGGATCTCGATGGCGCGGTTCTGCTTGGCCAGCAGCGCCGCCTTCTCCTCCAGCTCGGTGTTGGAGCGGCGCAGCTCGCCCTGCTGGCGCTGCAGCTCATCGGAGCGTTCCTGCAGCTCCTGGGTCAGCCGCTGCGACTCCTCCAGCAGCGCGGAGGTCCTGGTCGTCGCGGTGATCGCGTTGATGGTGACGCCCAGATTCTCGGTGAACTGGTCGAAGAAGGCGAGGTGCACCGGGGTGAAGCCCTGGAAGCTGGCCAGTTCGATCGCGCCGAGTGCCTGCCCCTCGAAGAGGATCGGCATGACGATGACGCTCGCCGGGAGCGCCTCGCCGAGCCCGGATCTGATCCGCAGATAGTCCTGCGGCACCTCGTGGAGGTGGATCGGCCGGCACTCCATCGCCGCCTGCCCCACCAGGCCCTCGCCGAGCGCGAAGCGGATCCGCCCCGCCGACTCCCGCGCCAGCCCGTACCCGGCGGTCAGCACCAGCTCAGAACCGCTCTCCAGATAGAGCGCGCCGTGCTGGGCGCCGACCGTGGGGGTCAGCTCGTTCATGATGAGCTGCGCGACCTGGAACAGATCGCGCTGGCCCTGCATGAGCCCGCCGATCCGGGCCAGATTGCTCTTCAGCCAGTTCTGCTCCTCGTTGGCGCGGGTGGTCTCGCGGAGGTTGGCCACCATGAGGTTGACGTTGTCCTTGAGTTCGGCGACCTCGCCGCGCGCCTCGACGTCGATGGTGCGGGTGAGGTCGCCGCTGGCCACGCCGGAGGCGACCTCGGCGATCGCCCGCACCTGGGTGGTGAGGTTGGAGGCCAGTTCGTTCACGCTCTCGGTCAGGCTCTTCCAGGTGCCCGAGACCCCCGTCACCTTGGCCTGGCCGCCCAGCCGCCCCTCGGAGCCCACCTCACGGGCCACCCGGGTGACCTCCGAGGCGAAGGACGACAGGGTGTCGACCATGGTGTTGATGGTCGTCTTCAGCTCCAGGATCTCGCCACGGGCGTCCACGTCGATCTTGTGGGTGAGGTCGCCGTGCGCGACGGCGGTGGTGACCTGGGCGATGTTGCGCACCTGGTAGGTGAGGTTGGTCGCCATGCCGTTGACGTTGTCGGTGAGGTCTTTCCAGACTCCGCTGACGCCGCGTACGTTGGCCTGTCCGCCCAGTTGGCCTTCGGTGCCGACTTCGCGGGCGACGCGGGTGACTTCGTCTGCGAACGCCGAGAGCTGGTCCACCATCGTGTTCAGGGTGTCCTTGAGCTCCAGGATCTCGCCACGCGCGTCCACCGTGATCTTGCGGCTCAGATCGCCGCGGGCCACCGCCGTCGCCACCAGGGCGATGTTGCGCACCTGGTAGGTGAGGTTCGAGGCCATGTTGTTGACGTTGTCGGTGAGGTCTTTCCAGACTCCGCTGACGCCGCGTACGTTGGCCTGCCCGCCGAGATTGCCTTCGGTGCCGACCTCGCGGGCGACGCGGGTGACCTCGTCTGCGAACGCCGAGAGCTGGTCCACCATCGTGTTGACGGTGTGCTTCAGCTCCTGGAGCTCGCCGGCCGCCTCCACGGTGACCTTGCGGGTCAGGTCGCCCTTGGCCACCGCCGTCGTCACCACCGCGATGTCCCGCACCTGCGCGGTCAGCCGCCCCGCCATGGTGTTGACGGCGCTGGTGACGTCCCGCCACCGGCCCGACATGCCCCGCAGCGGCGCCTGCCCGCCCAGCCGCCCCTCGGTGCCGACCTCGCGCGCGACCTGGGTCACCTGCGCGGTGAACATGTCGAGCTGGTCGACCATGGTGTTGACCGAACGCGCCATCCGCAGCATGTCGCCGCGCAGCGCCCGGCCGTCGGCCCGCAGCTCCACCTTGTGCGACAGGTCTCCCGCGGCGATGGCCTCCACGACCTGCGCCATCGCCACGGTCGGACCGCTCAGCGCGTTCATCAGGCCGTTCGTCGAATCGATGGCGGCGGCCCATGACCCCGCGCCGGGCCCCGCGGACAGCCGCTCGTCGAGCCGCCCCTCGCGGGAGACCTCCTTGCGTACCCGGCTCACTTCCTGATGGTGATGTGAGGCACGTTCCCGCACCTGGTCGACCAGCAGCAGGGCGGTGGCCACGGCACCCTGCCCCTTGATCGGACCGGGCCGGAAATCCCCGTCCCGCAGCTTGGACAGCGCCTGGAGCAGCGGTTCCAGATCGGCGTCGCTGTAGCGTGGCTCCCCGTCGAGACGGGAGTTCACACTCATCGTTCTGGGCATAGGGTGCTCCTAGTACATCCGGTGGGGAGTCTGTCACGGGGCGAGCGAATGGACAGGACCGAGTAATGCCCTCTTCGGCTGAATTCACCGAGCGCACCTGGCGCGGGTGGATGACCTTCGTCGCGGAGGCGAGCGAGCTGCTCGCCGGAACGCTGGATCCCCGGGGGATCCTGGCGCTGACGGCGCAGCTGGTCGTTCCCCGGCTGGCCACCTGGTGCGCGGCCTACACCGACGAGAACAGACCGCCGGTCTATGTGTGGCACACCGACGAAGATCGCTCGGATGACCTGAAACACCTCCTGGAGTCGGAGGGACGGCCGCCGGCGGGGCCGCCCGTTCCATGGGGCGACGATCTCGCCTGCACGATCCCGCTGATCGCCAGGGGCCGGGAACTGGGCGCGATCGCCATCGGTAGAGCCGGACGGTTTCCACCAGACTACTTCGAACTGGCCGAGGAACTGGTCAGACGTTCGGCTCTGGCTCTGGACAACGCTCGGTTGTACGCGGAACAGAAG
>JAFACJ010000558.1 GCA_023425615.1 Actinomycetes bacterium | reverse complement strand
CCTGCACCCGTTCCGCTGGACGTCGCTCGGCCTGTCCCTGATCGAGGCGATGCACCTCGGTATGCCCGGCGTGGTCCTGGCGACGACCGAGGCGCACGAGGCGGTGCCCCCGGAGGCCGGGATCATCTCCACGGATCCGGACGTCCTGGACGCCGGGCTGCGGCGGCTCATGAACGATCCCGCCGAGGCGGCCGAGCGCGGCGAAGCCGGACGCGCCGCGGCGCTCGAACGGTACGGCCTCGACCGCTTCCTCGCCGACTGGGACCGTGAGCTCAGCGGGGCCGTCGCATGAGGGCCACGGCCTCCCGCCCGTGCACGCCCGCCCGGCCGAGCCGCGGCGCGGGCGCGGTGCTCGTCCTGCGCGCGCTCGGGCTGGGCGACTTCCTGACCGGGGTGCCCGCCTACCGGGCGCTACGCGCCGCGTTCCCGCAGCACGAACTGGTGCTGGCCGCGCCTTCCGGGCTGAGTCCCCTGCTGGCGCTCACCCGCTCGCTCGACCGGCTGCTGCCGACCGGCGAGCTGGCACCCGTCCCCTGGCGCGGACCGCCTCCGGACGTGGCCGTCGACCTGCACGGCAACGGGCCCGAGAGCCGACGCCTCATAGCCGGCACGGGAGCGCGCCTGCGTCTGGCGTTCGGCGGCGCGGGACACCGGGGACCTCCCTGGGACGGAGGGGAGCACGAGGTCGCCCGATGGTGCCGGATGCTGCGCTGGTGGGGCGTTCCGGCGGACCCGGGCGCGCTGCATCTCGCCCCGCCCCCGCGCGCCTCTCCGCTGCCGGGCTGCACCCTGATCCATCCGGGTGCGGCCTTCGCCAGCCGCCGGTGGCCTCCGGAGCGGTTCGCCGTGACGGCGGCCGGACTGGAGGCGGCCGGCCACCGGGTGGCGGTGACCGGAGGCCCGGGAGAACGGGCACTGGCGGTCCACGTGGCGAGGCTGGCGGGGCTGCCCGCCGGACGGGTGTTCACCGCGCTGGACCTCGGGGAACTGGCGGCCCTGGTTGCGCGGGCACGCCTCGTCGTCTGCGGGGACACCGGACTGGCGCATCTGGCGTTCGCTTACGCACGCCCGTCCGTGACCCTGTACGGGCCGGTGTCCCCCGCGCTGTGGGGGCCTCCTCCCGATCCCCGGCACCGTGTGATCTGGCACGGCCTGGGCGATCGGCCGGGTGACGCCCACGGCCCGCGACCCGACACCAGGCTCCTGGCCATCACCCCCGATGAGGTGCTCCGCGAGGCGCACCTGCTCACCGCTCAGCCCACGTAACGCCGTGCCGGGGAAGCCGGACCTTCCAGCAGGCGCAGGCCACGCACCACGTGCTCCGGTACGACCCGGCGCTCGCGCAGCACCCACGGCAGACCCGCCAGGGCGTCGCCGATGGCAGCGAGCGTCGTACGGTCCAGCGGCGCGGAACCCAGGACCGTACGCGCATGCCGCAGGACATCGGGCCAAGGGCGGCGCAGGGCCGCCGTCCACAGCGTGTTACGGATGCCCAGGCGCCTTCGGAGGCGCGTGTCCCGGGCCGGCGAGGCCGCGTGGTGGACCACGACCTGCTCTGCCCAGCACATCCACCATCCCGCCGCCGCGAGATCGAGCGCCAGCAACTCCTCCTCGCCGCCCAGCCACAGCCGCGGGGAGAACCCGCCCACCTCGCGGAACGCCCTGACCCGCAGCATGGACGCGCCCGCCAGGATGCCGAGCAGCGCAGGTCCTGGCAGCCAGGACGGGGCGGGCAGCGGTGACGTCCTCAGTTCGGCGGTCAGCGGATCCTCGGTGTGCCTCGGCTCCACGAGGATCAGGCCGGTCACCGACGCCAGGCGCGGATGGGCGTCCAGCAGGTCCGCCGCCCGGCCGGGCGCATCGGGCCGCCACCAGGTGTCGTCATCACAGAAGAGCACATAGGGCGTGGTCACCCGCCCGACCGCGATGTTGCGTGCGACGGCACCCAGGTTCTCGCGCAGGCGCAGCAGGACGACGTCGGGAAAGCGCTCCCGGACCACCGCCGCGGTCCCGTCCGTCGACCCGTTGTCGGCCACGATCACCGGCGGCGCCTCCGGCAGCCCCGTCATGGCCTCGAGCGTCCGCAGCAGCTCGGGACGGCGGTTCCACGTCATGATCACTACGGTGTACCGGGACATGCGGAGCCTTCCAGAAGCCGCAGCTCGCGTTCGACCCCGGCGGGTACCGGACGGCGTAGCGCCAGCGCGCGCGGGAGCCTGCGCAGAGCCGCCCAGAACGCGGCACGCGCGTCGGAGTCGTACGCGGCCATGCGCATCAGACGTGTCGTCTCGCTCGCGACGGCCGGAGCCTGGCGGCGCAGCCAGGTCGTGAGCAGGGCGTTGCGCAGCTCGACCGCACGCCTCCCACCGGACGGGCGCACCGGCGAGGGCTCGTGGACCGCGCGCAGCTCCGCCACGTAGCAGCGCTCCCAGCCGCGCGCGGCCAGGTCCATGGCGAGCAGTGCCTCCTCGCCGGCGAAGAACAGCAGGGGGTGGAATCCGCCGGCCTCCAGGAACGCCGTCCGGCGCACCACCGAGGCGCAGGCGAGGAAGCCCAGGACCGGCGGGCCCGGCAGATCCGGCCGGACGGAGAGGGGGGACGCCGCCATCAGCGCGTTGACCGGGTCGGGTTCGCGTCCGGGCCCGACCAGCGTTGCCGCCGCCAGCAGGCCGAGCCTCGGATGGTCGTCGAGGAGCCGTGCCGCCAGCTCCAGGCTTCCCGGCTCCCACCAGGAGTCGTCATCGCTGAACGCCACATAGCGGGTACCGGCGGCGCGCACGCCGACGTTGCGCGCCACCGCCCCGGCATTGGCGGCGAGACGTATCAGACGCGCCTGCGGGAAGCCGGACGCGACCATCGCGGCGGTGCCGTCGGACGAGGCGTTGTCGACGACGACGATCCGCGGGCGTTCGGGCAGCGCGGTCAGCAGGCGCAGGGTCCGGGCCAGCTCCGCGCTCCGGTCGCGGGTGGCGATCACCACGCTCATCGCGGAGCCTGTCACCGGGATCCGCACCCGATCACCTCCTCTGGCACCGGCGAACATCGGGGACCATGCCCGGCATGAGGACGCTAAAAGACCCCATTTGTTTAGTTTTCTAGTCATATATCGCCGCACATTCGGGAAATTGGTTTTAAGTTGGCTTTTTGGTGTTCTGCTCATCAAGGGAGTCCTCCCTCGGCCTGAGAGAATGAGACACATGGTGCAGCGGAACGTCGCGGTGTTCGGGGCCGGGTACATCGGCCTGGTGACCGGTGCGTGCCTGGCGGAACTGGGCCACAGCGTGACGGTGAGGGACATCCGGCCGGAGCGGATAGCCTCTTTGAACGCCGGCGAGATCCCCCTCTACGAGCCGGATCTCGCCGAGTTCATCGCCCGCAACCGGGAACGGCTGGCCTTCACCCTGGACGCGGACGAGGCGGTGGCGGGAGCCCAGGTGGCGATCATCGCCGTCGACACCCCGCCCACCGCGTCCGGTGACGCCGACCTGTCACGCGTGTGGACGGTCGTGGAGTCGCTGAAGCACGCGGCGCATCTGCGGGCGGTGGTGGTCAAGAGCACGGTGCCGGTCGGCACCGGCTCCCGGATCAGGCTCGCGCTGGACGAGGCGGGACTGGCGCGGGTGGGATACGCCTCCAACCCGGAGTTCACCGCCGAAGGCTGCGCCGTGCGCGACTTCATGAACCCCGACCGGGTGGTGGTCGGCACCTGGGAGCAGGACACCGCCGACCTGGTGGCCGAACTGCACGGGGGAGTGAACGGTCCCGTCGTGCGGATGGGCGTGGAGTCGGCGGAGATGGCGAAGCTCACCGCGAACGCCCTGCTGGCCGCCAAGATCTCCTTCGCGAACGAGATCGCGAACCTGTGCGGGGAGGTCGGCGCCGACGTTGTCGACGTGATGCGCGCGGTCGGCCTCGACCACCGGCTCGGCCCCCACTTCCTGAACGCCGGCATCGGCTACGGCGGCTCGTGCTTCCCCAAGGACACCCGCGCGCTGAAGACCCTGGCCAGCAGCAGCGGCCACCACTTCCCCCTGCTCAGCGCGGTGATCGAGGTCAACGCGCTCCAGCAGCGGCTCCCGGTCATCCGGCTCAGGGACCTGCTGGGAGACCTGAACGGCATGACCGTCGCCCTGCTCGGCCTGACCTTCAAACCGGGCACCGACGACATGCGCGAGGCGCCCAGCATCATCATCGCCTCACGGCTGCTGGCCGAGGGCGCCCGCGTCCGCTGCTGGGATCCGCTGGCGCCCGACCTGGCCGGCGTCGACCCGTGGTCGTCCACCAGCCGCCACGACAGCCCCCTCCAGGCACTGGAGGGGGCGGACGCGGCGATCGTCGTCACCGAATGGCCGCACCTGCACGACGTGGACTGGCGGCAGGCCCGCCGGGTGATGAGGCGGCCTGTCGTGTTCGACGGCCGCAACATCCTCGACCCGGTGAAGCTCGGCGGATCGGGCTTCACCTATCTGGCGGTCGGCCGCTGATCCGGCCCGCCACGGCGC
>JAFACJ010000550.1 GCA_023425615.1 Actinomycetes bacterium | reverse complement strand
GTCCTGGAGGGGGCGGACCAGGTCGTCGGCGGCGTCCTGCAAGGCGAACAGGTCGCAGCCGTGTTTCCACTTCTGGAGGTCGGCGACGGCGATGAACGGCTCGATCGGGCAGTTGCCGGCGCCCGCGCCGTGGCCCGCGAGAGAGGCGTCGACGCGGGTGACGCCCTCCTCGACGGCGACGACGGAGTTGGCGACGGCCAGAGAGAGGTTCTGGTGGGCGTGGATGCCGATCTGGGTGCCCGAGTCGAGGACGTCGCGGTAGGCGCGGACACGCTCGCGGACACCGTCCATGGTGAGACGGCCGCCGGAGTCGGTGACATAGACGCAGTGGGCGCCGTAGGACTCCATCAGCTTGGCCTGGGCGGCGAGCTCCTTGGCGGGCGCCATGTGGCTCATCATCAAGAAGCCAGACACGTCCATGCCGAGGTCGCGGGCCGCGGCGATGTGCTGGGCGGAGATGTCGGCCTCGGTGCAGTGCGTGGCGATGCGGATGGAGCGCACACCCAGGGAGTAGGCGTGCTTGAGCTCCTCGATGGTGCCGATGCCGGGCAGCAGCAGCGTCGTCAGCTTGGCGTTGTGGAGGTGGGAGGCGGCGGCCTCGATCCACTCCCAGTCGGTGTTGCTGCCGGGTCCGTAGTTGACGCTGCCGCCGGCGAGGCCGTCGCCGTGGGCGACCTCGATGGCGTCGACGCCCGCCGCGTCGAGGGCGGCGACGATCTTGGAGACGTCCGCGGGGGAGATCCGGTGCCGGACGGCGTGCATGCCGTCGCGCAGGGTGACGTCCTGGATGTACAGCTCGGGCTTGGCGTTCATGGTTTCACTCACGTGCTCGTCGGTGGCGGCGCTCATCGGGCGTCCTCGGAGGCGATGCGCTCGGCGACGCGGAGGGCGGCGGAGGTCATGATGTCGAGGTTCCCGGCGTAGGAGGGCAGGTAGTGCGCGGCGCCCTCGACTTCGAGGAACACCGACACCTTCGTGGTGACGGCGGGCGCGCCCTCGGGCAGCAGGGTGTGCACGGGCTCGTCCGGGGCGATCGGCGCGAACTGCACCTCCTGCTTGAGCCGGTAGCCGGGCACGTACTGGTTCACCTCGGCGACGATCTTCTCGATGGACGCGCGGACCTCGCCCTCGTCGGCGTCGCCGATCAGGGCGAAGACGGTGTCCCGCATGTTCATCGGCGGCTCGGCGGGGTTGAGGATGATGATCGCCTTGCCGCGGGAGGCGCCGCCGACCTTCTCGATCGCCTGCGAGGTGGTCTCGGTGAACTCGTCGATGTTGGCGCGGGTGCCGGGCCCCGCCGACTTGGAGGCGATGGACGCGACGATCTCGGCGTAGGCGACGGGCGTCACCCGGGAGATGGCGTGCACGACGGGAATCGTCGCCTGGCCGCCGCAGGTCACCATGTTGACGTTGGAGACCTCGTCCCGGATGTGCTGGTCGAGGTTGACCGGCGGCACGACGTACGGGCCGATCGCCGCCGGCGTCAGGTCGATGAGCTTCTTGCCGTAGGGGGCGAGCTTGGCGGCGTTGTACTCGTGCGCCTTGGCCGAGGTCGCGTCGAAGACGATCTCGATCTCATCGAAGCCGTCCATCGCGATCAGGCCCTCGACGCCCTCGTGGGTCGTGGGCACCTTCATCCGGCGGGCCCGCGCGAGGCCGTCGGACTCGGGGTCGATGCCGACCATGGCGCCCATCTCCAGGGTCTTGGAGATCCGGATCACCTTGATCATCAGGTCGGTCCCGATGTTGCCGGAACCGATCACCGCCACCTTGGTCTTCTGCTGTGTCATCGGGGTCTTTCCTTGCCGAGAGGGTTACCGAGGGAACGCGGCGGTCACGGTGCCGAGCGAGGAGAGCTCCGCGCGGATCACGGTGCCGGGAGGTGCCTGGATCATGGGGCCGAGCGCGCCGGAGAGCACGACCTGGCCGGCGCGCAGCGGGTCGCCGAACCGGTGGGCGGTGCGGGCCAGCCACACCAGCGCCTCCAGCGGGTCGCCGAGGCAGGCCGCGCCGTTGCCCTCGGAGACGAGCTCGCCGTCGGCGTACAGCTTCATCTCGACGTCGACGGGCTTGAACTCATCCAGGGTCAGCTTCCGGTCGCCGAGCACGTACAGGGCGCTGGAGCCGTTGTCGGCGATCGTGTCGGTGATCGTGATGTCCCAGTCGGCGATCCGGCTGTCGACGATCTCCAGCGCGGCGACCGCGTAGGAGACGGCGCCGCGCACGTCGTCGACGCCGGAGACCTCGCGGTCGAGGTCGGCGCCCAGCACGAACGCGACCTCCGCCTCGGCCTTGGGCTGGAGGAGCCGTCCGCCGGGTACCTCCGCGAGCCCGGAGACGTCCATGTCGTCCAGGAGCACCCCGAAGTCGGGCTGGTCGACGCCGAGCTGGCGCTGCACGGCGGGCGAGGTGAGGCCGATCTTGCGGCCGACGACGCGGGCGCCGCCGGCGACGCGGCCCTCGGCCCAGCGCCGCTGCACCGCGTAGGCAAGGTCGAGGTCGGTCGTGCCGAGCAGGTCGCGCACGGGGGCGCAGGGCGTCATGTCGTTCTGCGCCGCCTCCAGCCGGGAGAGCGCGGCTGCCACGGCCGCGGCGCGGTCGTCCATCGATTCGTCGCGTGTCATCACAGTCCTCGTGTCGGGATGGTGACTCCACGATCGCCCAGGCCAGGCCGGTGGCACCAAGTAAACGTTCCGTTGAGTGGAACCCTAAAACGGGGGGATCAGTCGCGCTGGACGAGGGCGGCGCGGCGGGCGAGGGTGCCGGCGATGCCCTCGGCGGCGGCCTTGACGACGGCCGCGTGGTGCTGCGGCTGGAAGCGGATGACCGGCCCGGTGACGCTGACGGCGGCCACGGGGCGTCCGTCGGGGTCGAGGATGGGGGAGGCGACGCAGGCGAGGCCGACGGCCGACTCCTCCAGTTCGAAGGCGACGCCCTTCTCGGCGACCCGTTCCAGCTGGCGGCGCAGCAGGCCGGGCGCGGTGATCGTCCGCGGGGTGCGCCGGGCCAGCCCGCCGGCCAGGACGCGGGCGGTCAGCTCGGGCGGTGAGGCGGCCAGGAGCGCCTTGCCGATGGCGGTGCAGTACAGCGGCATCCGGCCGCCGACCCGGGAGGGGGTGACCGCCTGGCGATGGCCGCCGATCTTGGAGACGTAGACGACCTCGACGCCTTCCAGGACGCCGAGGTGCACGGTCTCGTGGGTGCGCTCGTAGAGGTCCTCCATGAAGGGCGTCGCCACCTCCAGCAGCCCGCGTTCGATGGAGGCGCGCATGCCGAGCTGGAAGACCTGCCCGCTGAGCCGGTAGCCGGTGCCGGTCTTGTCCAGCAGCCGCACCCCGACCATGTCGGTGACGATCCGGTGCAGGGAGCCCTTGGGGATGCCGGTGCGCCGCCCCAGTTCGGCGAGGCTGACCCCGTGGTCGTCGGCGGTGAAGGCGTACAGCACGGCCGCGACCTTGCCGAGTACGGAGCCGGTGTCCACGGAGGGCGTGGACGGCTGGTCGCGGGTCACGCGAGTCAGCTTAAGCGGAAGGCGGGTGTGCTCGGCGGTGAGCTCCGCGCGGGCGGGGCCGACGACAAAAGAACGGTCCAAGATAGGACCAAACTAGACTAGTTGGTATATTTACTCCGTGACGCCGGGCGGGCCGGACGGGGACGGAGGTCCGGGAATGACGCAGGTTGCCGGGACACCGCGGTACGCGCCGCCCCCCGAGCCCGCCATGACGCACCGGCAGATCGTCGAGGTGCTGGTCGGCCTGCTGTCGATGCTGTTCGTGGCGATGGTCAGCTCCAGCATCGTGAGCACCGCGCTGCCGACGATCATCGGTTCCCTCGACGGGTCGCAGCGCGCCTACACCTGGCTGTTCACCTCGACGCTGCTGGCGATGACCGTCACCACCCCGCTGTGGTCCAAGCTGTCTGACCTGTATGACAAGAAGCGGCTGCTGCAGCTCGCCGGGCTGATCTTCCTGCTCGGCTCACTCGGGGCCGGCGTCGCCCAGGACGTGCCGCAGCTCCTGGCGGCACGGGCGTTGCAGGGACTGGGCGTGGGCGGGCTGACCGCCCTCACCCAGGCGGTCATGGGGGCGATCATCGCGCCGCGGGAGCGCGGCCGCTACAACGGCTACCTGGCCTCGGCCATGGCCACCGCGACGGTCTCGGGACCCCTGATCGGCGGGCTGCTGGTGGACAGCCTCGGCTGGCGCTGGTGCTTCTTCATCACCCTCCCGTTCTCCGTCGTCGGGCTCGTGCTGATCCACCGCTTCCTGCGCCTTGAACCGCTGCACCGCGAGGTGCGGATCGACGGCTGGGGCGCGCTGTCCATCTCGGTCGCGGCGAGCCTGCCGCTGGTGTGGGTGTCGTTCGCGGGCAAGGACTTCGCCTGGGTGTCGGTGCCGTCCGCGCTGTTCCTGGCCGGGACGCTGGCCGCGCTCGTCTGCGCGGTGCTCGTGGAGCGCCGGCACGCCGAGCCCGTGGTGCCGCCGCGCGTCATCATGGAACGCACCACCCTGCTGGCGGTCGTCGCGAGCGTCTCCGTCGGCATCGCCCAGTTCGGCGGGTCGGTGTTCCTCAGCCAGTACTTCCAGATCGCGCGGGGGTTCTCGCCGACCGCCGCGGGCCTGCTCATGCTGCCGACGATGGCGGGGAACCTGGTCGGCTCGATCACCTCCGGGCGGCTCATCACCAAGACCGGCGTCTGGAAGCGGTACCTGCTGGTCGGGGCGGTCCTGCTCACCGCCGGCATGGGGCTGATGGGCACGAGCGACCACCGGACCCCGATCTGGCTCGTCGGCGTGTACATGACGCTCATCGGCCTCGGCACCGGCGTCCTGCTCCAGAACCTCGTCCTCGTGGTGCAGAACACCGTGGACG
>JAFACJ010000391.1 GCA_023425615.1 Actinomycetes bacterium | reverse complement strand
GACGGGCGCGGAGGGGCGTCGGCGCGAGAACGCCTCAGCGCGTCCTGTCCGGGCTCCAGGGGTCGAGGAAGCCGTCCGGGAGCCGGACGGGTCCCTGCGGGGAGCGGCGCGGGACCGACACCCGGCGGGCGATGCGCCAGCCGTCGTCGGTCAGGCGCAGATCGTCCAGGTAGTCGCCGTGGTACACCGAGCCGTCACGCGTGATGGCCAGGTAGCGGCTGCGGGCGCGGGCCGCGCCCTCCTCGCCGGGCGGGCCCGGGAGCAGGACGGTGTCGACCGTGTGGTGGTCGGGTGCCTCGCCGCCCTTCGCCAGTGCCGTCACGAAGTCCGCGATGACGTCCAGGCCGATGTACTCGCGGCCCGTGCTCCGCAGGTCGATGACGGCGTCCTTGGTGAAGACCAGGTCGAGGTTCTCCAGGTCGCCGTTGTCGAAGACATGGGAGAACAGCGCGAAGAGCTGCTGGATCTCCGCCCGGTCGGGCAGTCCGCCGCCCATCACAGGCCGCCGAGCTGCTGGAGGATGCCGAGGCGGTCGGGCAGCACCCGGTAGCGCACCACCTTGCCGTCCCGGAAGGTGATCGTGCTGACGCTGTGGCCGGTGAACGGCTTGCCGGTGGCGGGCAGGCCGAACAGCTCGCCCTTGTGTGTGCCCTCGATGGTCCAGAAGACCACCACCCGGTCGCCTTCGGCCACGGTGTCGGTGGCGGTCGCGGTGACCTCGCCCGCCGACGCGGCGATCCACTCCAGGTGGGCGCGGAAGTCCTCGCGGCCTCCCGTGCCAGGCGACGCCTCGTCCACCGCGTCCTCGGCGACGAACTCCTCCAGGAGCTCGGGGTGGGGTCCGGTGACCAGCTCGGCGTAGAAGCGCCGGGCCAGCTCGGCGTTGCGCTGCTCGGTGGTGCTCATGTCTCGCTCCTTTGCGGTGAGGTGACTAGTGCGGTGAGGTGGCTAGTGGGGTGCGTCGCCGGGGAAGGCCGGCGGCAGGAGGGTGCCGACGTTGGCGGTGAGGCCGCCGTCGACGGGCAGGGTCGCGCCGGTGACGTAGGACGCCGCGGGGGAGGTGAGGAACCAGATCACCTCCGCCTGCTCGCGGGGGTCGGCCCAGCGCTGCTGGGGGATGCGGCGGGTGACCGCGGGACCCAGCTCGGGGTGGGCCAGGACCCCGGCGGTGAGCGCGGTCGCGGTGCCGCCGGGGGCGATGGCGTTGATGCGGATGTTCTCCACCGCGTAGTCGATGGCGAGGCCGCGGACGAGGTTGACGACACCTGCCTTGGCAGCGTTGTAGGCCCAGGTCGCCGGGTCGCCGCCCAGGGCCGAGACCGAGGCGGTCGCCACGATCGCGCCGCCTCCGGCCTCCCGCAGGGCCGGCGCGGCGGCCCTGATGCCCAGCGCCACGCCGCGCAGGTTGACCGCGAGGATCCGGTCGAACCGCTCGATGGCGCCGGGCGACTCCAGCGGTCCCGCCCCGCCGAACCCGGCGTTCAGCACCACCGCGTCGAGCCGCCCGAACCGCTCGCGGGCGAGGGCGACGAACGCCTCGTTGGTCTCGGCGGTCGACACGTCGCCGACGAGGGTCGCGACGCCGTCGAGCTTGTCGAGGCCGGCGAGGCCGCCGGGGTCGAGGTCGACGGCGACCACGTTGAAGCCGCGTTCGGCGTACAGTTCCGCGGTGGCGCGGCCGATGCCGGAGGCCGCGCCGGTCACGGCGACTACCTGTGTCATGCGTTTCCCTTCTCCAGGATGTGGATCCACTGGCGCACCGCCTCGACCGTGGTCTCGGTGTGCTCCTCCAGGACGGTGAAGTGGTCCCCCGGCACGTCGGCGGTCTCGTGCGGCAGCGGCCAGGAGGCACGCCAGTCGTGCGCGGAGTCCACGATGGTGTGGCGCAGCGGTGTCGCCGCGCGGATCAGGAGCGTCGGCGCGTCGATCGGGTCGGGCTTCCACTGCGCCAGGACCCTGCCGTACCCGCCCATGGCGGTGAGGCTGGTGTCGCTCCAGACCATGTCGTAGCGCTCGATCCGGTCGAGCATCCCGCCCAGCATCGCCGCCAGCCACCAGTCGCGCAGGCCGGGCAGCAGGGGGCTCTCGATGAGGTAGGTGTCGATGAGGGCGAGCCCGGCGGGGCCGTGGCCGCGGCGTTCCAGCTCGGCGGAGACCGAGTGGGCGATGCAGCCGCCCATGGACCGGCCGACGACGACGTACGGGCGGTCGCCGACCAGGCCGAGGACGGTGTCGGCGTGCATGCCGACGTAGGTGTCCTCGGTGTCGGGCAGCAGGTCGGTCTCGGCGTAGCCGGGCGAGGGCAGGACGTGGACGTCGCGTTCGCCGTTCAGCGCGTGGCCGAAGCGGGCGTACTCGTGCGGGCCCGAGATGGCGCTGACGGCGGGGAACAGGAC
Organism: Actinomycetes bacterium; assembly: GCA_023425615.1. GTDB lineage: Bacteria > Actinomycetota > Actinomycetes > Streptosporangiales > Streptosporangiaceae > Actinocorallia. Next base: position 555 of record JAFACJ010000391.1, on the reverse strand, counting down.
GACCGCGAGCCGCCCCGGCCCCTCCCCCAGCCGGATCGGCGGTCTGACGTGCGCGTGGGCCTCCTCGGCGGTGAACGAGCCGCGCAGGTGGGAGGCGACGCCGATCAGCTCGGCCGCGGCTGCGTACTCGCCCTGGGCGTACAGCCGCCGGTAGAGCGTGGACAGGGGGCCGTCCTTGGACCCGTGCGTCTTGCCCGCCGGTGCGGGTTCGGCGGTCTCCAGGTCGCCGAGCCGTTCCAGCACGTGGTCGGTGAGGGTCTCGGCGTCGGGGTGGTCGAAGGTGACCGTGGCGGCCAGCCGCAGCCCGGTCGTGGCGGTGAGCCGGTTGCGCAGCTCCACCGAGGCCAGGGAGTCAAGGCCGAGTTCCTGGAAGGGGCGGGCCGCGGGGACGCCGTCGGCGGCCAGGCCCAGGACTGCGGCGACCTCGCCGCGCAGGAACTCCAGTACCGCGTCGCGTCTCCCCTCTTCGGGCACCGACGCCAGCCGCCGCTGGAGGGATCCGGTGTCGGCGGCGGTGCCCGCCGCCGCCCGGCGGGCCGGTGGCACCAGGACGCG
>JAFACJ010000426.1 GCA_023425615.1 Actinomycetes bacterium | reverse complement strand
TCCTTGGAGGAGCGGATGCGCGAGAGGTTGACGCCGGACCCGGAGCCGCCCTTGAAGATGATCCCCTCTTCCTTGTACCACTCCAGGATCGACTCCATCTGGTCGTCCACGGAGAGGATGAAGCAGGCGCTGACCTGCTGCGGGGACTTGGTGCCGACGTTGAACCAGACGGGAGAGTTGAAGCTGAAGATCTGGTGCGCCAGCGCGTACTTGAGCTCGTGCTCGAAGATCTCGGCGTCCTCGTCGGACGCGAAGTAGCCGTGCTCGCGGCCGGTGTCGGTGTAGACCTTCACGACCCGGTCGATGAGCTGCTTGAGGCTCCACTCGCGCTGCGGGGTGCCGACGGCGCCGCGGAAGTACTTGGTGGTGACGATGTTCGCGGCGTTGACCGACCAGAAGGCCGGGAACTCCACGCCGCGCTGCTCGAAGTTGATCGAGCCGTCGCGCCAGTTCGTCATGACGACTTCGCGGCGCTCCCAGTCGATCTCGTCATAGGGGTGCACGCCGGGCTTGGTGAAGATGCGCTGCATCTTCAGCCCCTTGCGCACCGCGGACCTGCCGCGACGAGTCGGTCCGCTGACCGTCTCGGTCATGTCTCCCCCTCACTGGGCCCATCCCCTGGGCCCTTGCTCACACATGACTGATCACACCCTTCCCCCAGGCGGCGCCGGGAGGGGTGTGGTTTTGACTGTGCGCTCGCGGTTCTTACAGCGAGTTCGCCGGCTTCCTCATTCCGGCGAGCCCCTGCCACGCAGAGCGTTGATCTCCTTCTCGAAGTCATCGAGCGACTCGAAGCTCCGGTAGACCGAGGCGAATCGCAGATAGGCGACTTCGTCGAGCTCCTGCAGGGGTCCCAGGATCGCCAGGCCGATCTCATGGGACTGGATCTCGGCGGCGCCGGTGGCCCGGATGGCCTCCTCGACCTTCTGCCCCAGCAGCGCCAGCGCGTCCTCGTCGACCGGGCGGCCCTGGCAGGCCCTGCGCACCCCTGCGATGATCTTCTCCCGCATGAACGGCTCGGTCACGCCGCTGCGTTTGGCGACCATCTGGAGCACGGTCTCCTGGGTGGTGAACCTCTTCCCGCACTCGGGGCAGGAGCGGCGGCGCCGGATGGCGGCGCCGTCCTCGGTGGACCGGCTGTCTATCACCCGGCTGTCGGGGTGACGGCAGAATGGACAGTGCACGTCCCTGCTCCTTCCCATGGGCCGGGGTCGACTATTCACCAGAAGACCGCCACCGAGACCACAACTTATGGAGAGTTACATCCATGTAACTACTAGATGTTGTGGTCCAAACCTAGGGCTCCGAACCGGCCTTCGCAAGCCGGATCGCCGGTCCCCGCGGTAGAGCCTGGTCACACGCGCCGCTTTCGGCGTGTCGGCCTCCGGTCGGCAGAAGCGTCCATTTCTTGAAGCATTCTCGAATCCGTATTCGATAGAACGGATGTACGATGTGCAGGCCACTTATCGACGAGAGCACACGAGACAGGAGGCGAAGGCGCCATGGGCAAGGTCTCTCAGACGCCTGAGGAACCCCTGGACGAAAGCGGCCTCACCCAGCGCCAGCGCATGGTGCTCGAAGTGATCCGGGACTCGGTCCAGCGGCGCGGCTATCCGCCGTCGATGCGCGAGATCGGCGAGGCGGTCGGCCTGACCAGCACCTCCAGTGTGTCGCACCAGCTGCGCACCCTGCAGCGTAAGGGCTTCCTGCGCCGCGACCCCAACCGCCCGCGCGCGGTCGAGGTGCGCATGCCCGGTGGCCGCCAGATCCGCGCCGTGGCCACCGAGGGCTACGAGGAGGGCCCCGCCCCGGCGTACGTGCCCCTGGTGGGCAGGATCGCCGCCGGAGGCCCGATCCTGGCCGAGGAGTCCATCGAGGACGTCTTCACCCTGCCCAAGCAGCTCATCGGCGAGGGCGACCACTATCTGCTCCAGGTGCAGGGCGACTCGATGATCGAGGCCGCCATCACCGACGGCGACTGGGTGGTGGTGCGCCAGCAGCCCGACGCCGACAACGGCGACATCGTGGCGGCGATGATCGACGGCGAGGCCACCGTCAAGACGTTCAAGCGCCAGGACGGGCATGTCTGGCTGCTGCCGCAGAACCCCGCCTACGACCCCATCCCCGGCGACGCCTCCAGCGTCCTGGGCAAGGTCGTCGCGGTCCTGCGCAAGATCTGACGCGCGCGGCGCCGCCCCGCCTCGGCGGCGGAGCGGCGCTCGCGAACGGCTCTCAGGCGGCCCAGCCCAGGGCGCGCACCTCCCGGTGCGCCTCCTTCAGGTCACGGGCCGTGTCGATGCTGCGCCAGTAGCCCTCGATCTCATAGGCGCCGAGCCGTCCTTCGGCCGCCAGCCGGGGGAAGGTACCCGTCTCGTGGTCGCCCAGGTCGGGCAGCAGTTCGCGCACGACGGGCTCGAAGAGGTACACCCCGGCGTTGACCCAGTGCGGCAGCACCGGCGCCTCCTTGAAGCCGGTGATCCGCCCGTCCTCGGCGATGTCGACGATCCCGTACGGCGACTTCAGCGCCGCCACGCCCAGGGTCGCCAGCGCCCCGGAGCCGGTGTGCTGGGCGATGAGCTCCGCCAGCGGGAAGCGGGTGAGGACGTCGCCGTTCAGCCCCAGCCAGGGCTCGTCGGCGAACGGCAGGGAGCGCGCCGCGTGCTTGAGCCCGCCGCCGCGCCCCAGCGGGCGCTCCTCCACCGCCAGGCTCACCTGGACGGGGAAGGCGCGGCCCAGGACGTGCCGCCGCATCATCTCGGCGAGGTGGCCGCAGGAGACGACCACATGCTCGACGCCCTCGGCCGCCAGCCACTCGATCTGGTGCTCGAAGATCGGCTTGCCGCCGACGTCGACGAGCGCCTTGGGCACGCGGTCGGTGTACGGCCGGAGCCGGGTGGCGTTGCCGCCGGCCAGGATCACTGCCTGCCGCACCTGGGTCACGGTGGAACCTCCTCTATCGGAACGGTTCCAGCGTGCGGTACCGACGTTACGGCCGAGTGACCTTAATCTGACACTTTGTTAAGTTTAGGACTGCCACTTTTTCGGGAAAGATTTACTTTTCGCCTGCGCCGTCCCGCCTTCCGACGGGACGGCGCGGCCCGGGGGAGGTCCCCCGGGCCCGCAGCTCAGACGACGATGTTGACGATCTTCGGGGCGCGGGCGATGACCCTGCGGACGGGCTTGCCGCCGATCGCCGCCTGCACCTTCTCCGAGGCCAGGGCCAGCCGCTCCAGCTCGTCCTCGGCGATCTCCGGGGAGACCTCCAGCCGGTCGCGCACCTTGCCCGCCACCTGCACGACGCAGGTCACCGACTCCTGGACCAGCAGCGCCGGGTCGGCGACCGGCCACGGCACCCGGGCGATGGAGCCGCCGTGGCCCAGCTTCTCCCAGCCCTCCTCGGTGATGTACGGGGCGGTGATCGACAGCAGGACCGCCAGGGTCTCGGCCGCCTCGCGGACCGCCGGATCGGCGGCGCCGGGGCCCGAGTCGATGGCGCGGCGGGCGGCGGAGGTCAGCTCCATCATCCGGGCGACCGCCACGTTGAACCGCTGCGCCTCCACCAGCCGGGTGACCTCGTCGATGGTCCGGTGGACGACGCGGCGCAACTCCACGTCACCGCCCGAGAAGTCGACGCCGGGCTCGCTGGTGACCTCCGACATGACGCGGTAGGCGCGGGCCAGGAACTTCTGGGAGGCGGCGGGCGAGACGTCCGCCCAGTCGATGTCCTCCTCCGGCGGCCCGGCGAAGACCATGGTCAGCCGCACCGCGTCCACGCCGAACTCGTCGATCTGCTGGCCCAGGTCCACACCGTTGCCCAGGGACTTGGACATCGCCTTGCCCTGGTTGATCACCTGGCCCTGGTTCAGCAGCCGGGTGAAGGGCTCGGTGAAGTCCACCATGCCCAGGTCGTGCAGGACCTTGGTGAAGAACCGCGCGTACATCAGGTGCAGGACCGCGTGCTCGACACCGCCGACGTACTGGTCGGCCGGCATCCACAGGCGTACCTTCTCCGGGTCGAAGGGGCCGCCCTCGTAGCCGGGCGAGCAGTAGCGCAGGAAGTACCAGGACGAGTCGACGAAGGTGTCCATGGTGTCGGTGTCGCGCTTGGCCTCACCGCCGCAGGAGGGGCACTTGACGTTGACCCAGTCGGCGGCGCCCGCCAGCGGGGAGACGCCCTTGGGCGCCAGGTCGGCGCCGCGCAGGTCATCGGGCAGCCGCACCGGCAGGTCCTCGTCGGGAACCGGCACCTCGCCGCAGGAGGGGCAGTGGATGATCGGGATCGGGGGGCCCCAGAACCGCTGGCGCGACAGCAGCCAGTCGCGCAGCCGGAAGTTGACGGTGCCGTGGCCCAGGCCCTTCTCCTCCAGGATCTGGATGATCCGCGGGATGGCGGCGGACTTCGTCAGCCCGTCCAGCGGCCCGGAGTTGATCAGCTTGCCCTCGCCGGGGGCGGCGGTGCCGGTGGCGGCGGGGTCCTCGGCCCCGGTCTCCACCACGACCTTGACCGGCAGGTCGAAGGCGCGGGCGAAGTCCAGGTCGCGCTGGTCGTGCGCGGGGACCGCCATGATCGCGCCATGCCCGTAGTCGGCCAGGACGTAGTCGGCTGCCCACACCGGGATCCGCTCCCCGTTCACCGGGTTGACCGCGTGGACGCCCAGGAAGACGCCGGTCTTCTCCTTCTCGGTGGACAGCCGGTCGATGTCGGTCAGCTTGGCGACCTCGGCCTGGTATGCCTCCAGCGCCGGGCGCCGCTCGTCGCTGACGATCCGGGAGGCCAGCGCGGCGTCGGCGGCGACCACGAAGAACGTCGCCCCGTACAGGGTGTCGGGGCGGGTGGTGTAGACGGTGACCGGCCCGTGGCCCTCGATCTCGAAGACGACGTCGGCGCCCTCGGAGCGGCCGATCCAGTTGCGCTGCATGGTCAGCACGCGTTCGGGCCAGCCGCCCTCCAGCTGGGCCATGTCGTCCAGCAGCCGGTCGGCGTAGTCGGTGATCTTGAAGTACCACTGGGTCAGCTCACGCCGCACGCCCTCGGCGTGGCAGCGCTCGCACTTGCCCTGCACGACCTGCTCGTTGGCCAGCACCGTCTGGTCGTTGGGGCACCAGTTGACCAGCCCGCCCTTGCGGTAGGCCAGGCCGCGCTCGAAGAACCGGTTGAACAGCCACTGGTTCCACTTGTAGTACTCCGGGTCGCTGGTGTGCAGCCGCCGCGACCAGTCGAAGGAGATCCCGTAGCGCCGGAAGGAGTTGGCCTGGGTCTCGATGTTGGCGTACGTCCACTCCGCGGGATGGGCGTTGCGCTTGATCGCGGCGTTCTCGGCGGGCAGGCCGAAGGAGTCCCAGCCGATCGGGTGCAGGACGTTGTAGCCCCGGTGCAGCCAGTACCGGGCGACGACGTCGCCGATGGCGAAGACCTCGCCGTGGCCCATGTGCAGGTCGCCGGACGGGTAGGGGAACATGTCCAGCATGTAGCGCCGCTCGCGCGGGTCCGCCGGGTCGTCACTGGCGGCGAAGGTGCCGAGCTCCGCCCAGCGGGCCTGCCACTTCTCCTGGACGGCACGGGGGTCGTACTGCTGCTCTTCGTCGCTCACTGGGGTTCCCTTTTCCGGTTCCTGCTTCAAGTCAAATGAAGAAGCCCCTCACGCAGGGAGGGGCTGCCACGCTGGTTCTTCGTCGTCAGCGCGGCGGGCTGAGAAGCAGCCTCGATCGCATACCTTAAGAATAGTGCAACGGCAACCCGGCCAAGAGAGGTTGAGATGCACGCCTCATCTGCCTCTGGACGCCGCCCCCGGTTCCCGGTTGGATGGGTTACCCGCACGTAAAGTATGCGACCGAGTTCTGGGAGAGAGAACACCATGCTCAACCTGTCCGTGCTGATCGAAGACGCCGCGCGAGAGACCCCGGACCGGGACGCCCTGGTCTTCGGCGAGATGCGGCTGTCGTACTCCTTCGTCAACACGGTCGCCAACCAGGTCGCCAACCTGCTGCTCTCCTGGGGCATCCAGCCGGGCGACAAGGTCGCGATCTCCTGCCCCAACCTCCCCTACTTCCCGATGGGCTACTTCGGGATCCTCAAGGCCGGCGCGGTCGTCGTCCCGCTGAACGTGCTCCTCAAGCCGCGCGAGGTCGCCTACCACCTGGGCGACTCCGACGCCAAGGCGCTGTTCTGCTTCGAGGGCACCCCCGAGCTGCCGATCGGCGAGGCCGGGTACTCCGGCTT
>JAFACJ010000373.1 GCA_023425615.1 Actinomycetes bacterium | reverse complement strand
TCATCCTCAGATACGCGCTGCTGGGCGCCCGCCGCTACGGCGACTGGAAGGAGGCGCTGCCGATCTCCGACGCGGTGCTGACCCGGCGGCTGGCCTCGCTCACCGAGATGGGCGTCTTCGCCAAGGTCGAGTACCAGGCCAGCTCACGGCGCTTCGAGTACGTCCTGACCAGGCGGGGCCGCGACCTGTGGCCCGTGCTGCTGACGATCTGGGCGTGGGAGTCGGCGTGGGTGCCAGGACACCAGGAGCGGCTGCCGCGGATGGTGCACCAGGGCTGCGGCCGCGACTTCCTGCCCGTCCTCGGCTGCGGCGCCTGCGGTATGCCGGCCGGTGTCCGCGACATCGGCGGCGGGTTCGGGCCGAGCGGCACCTGGAGCCGCTCGGTGCCCGCGGCGACGACGCGCCGCAGATCGCAGTCAGCGGGCGAGGCGGGGCTCTTCCCCGAGACGATGGCGCTGATCGGCAACCGCTGGTCGGCGGCGCTGCTGGGCGCCGCCTTCCAGGGCGCCCACCGGTTCCGCGACTTCGAGCAGTGGCTCGGCGCCCCGCCCACCATCGTCTCCGACCGGCTCCGTGTCTTCTGCGACCTCGGCGTGTTCGTCCAGACGCCAGGCAACGAGCGCGCCGACTGGCCCAACTACCACCTGACGGAGAAGGGCCGCGCCTTCTACCCCGTCGTCATGACCGCCATCGACTGGGGCCAGCGCTGGTTCCGCGCCGCCGAAGGCCCCGCCCTGATCTACACCCACCGCGCCTGCGGCCAGGACCTCAAGGTCCGGCTCATCTGCGACCAGTGCGGCGCGGTCCTGCGCGGCACCGAGGTCTCGGTGCTGCTCGAAGAGAACCCGCCTACCTGAGGGCGACCACCCCTCCCCCGGTGAGGAGCACGAAGTGCCGCTTTCCGTTCCCGATCTCCTGCGTTCCTCCGCCGCCGAGAACCCCGACGCCCTCGCCGTCACCGGAGACGGCAGGCCGATCCGCTACGGCGAGCTGGCCGAACGGTCGGACCGCGTCGCCGATCTGCTGTCGGCGCTGCCGCCCGGCTCCCGCGTCGGCTATGTCGACCGCAACTCCACCGAGTACTTCGAGCTGCTGTTCGGGGCGGCGAAGGCCGGAGTGGCGCTCGTCCCGCTGAACTTCCGGCTCTCGGCGCCCGAGGTCGCCTGGATCCTCGCCGACGCGGAGGTGTCGCTCGTGGTCACCGGGCCCGACCACGCCCCCTCCCTGGCCGGGCTCGACGTCCCCGTCATCGAGGTCGGCGAGCCCTACGAGCGCTGGGTGGCCTCGGGTGAGCCCGCAGACCCGCACCGCGACGCCTCGGGCGAGGACCTGCTGGTCCTCATGTACTCCTCGGGCACGACCGGCCGCCCCAAGGGCGTGCGCATCACCGCGGACGGGCTGAGCCGTGCCGTCGAGCTGTTCGGCGCCTGCTTCGACGTCGACGCCGACTCCGTCAGCATGGTGCCGATCCCCTACTTCCACATCGCGGGAGCCGGCTGGGCGCTGATCACCCTCGCCCGCGGCGGCACCCTCGTGCAGTCACGCGAGCCCACCCCCGCGTCGATGCTCGCCCAGCTCACCGAGTACCGCGCCACGCACACCGCGATGGTCCCCGCGGTCATCCAGATCATCTGCGAGCTGCCCGCCGCGCGGGACGCCGACTTCTCGGCACTCCGCCAGATCGTCTACGGCGCCTCGCCGATCTCCGAGCCGCTCCTGGCGCGGGCGGTGGCGCTGTTCGGCGCCGAGTTCTTCCAGTCCTACGGCCTCACCGAGACGATCGGCGTGACGACGCTGCTCGGCCCCGACCAGCACCGCCCGGACAACCCCGTCGCGGGACGGCTGCGCTCGGCCGGACGCGCCGTCCCCGGCGTGGAGGTCGCGGTGCTCGACCTCGTCACCGGCGAGCTCGCCGCCCCCGGCGTCGTCGGCGAGGTGGTGACGCGGGGCCCGAGCGTGACGCCCGGATACTGGCGCAACCCCGAGGCCACGGCGGAGGCGTTCACCCCGGACGGCTGGTTCCGCACCGGTGACGCCGGCTCCATGGACGCCGACGGCTACCTCTACCTGCACGACCGGCTCAAGGACATGATCGTCACGGGCGGGGAGAACGTCTACCCGGCCGAGGTGGAGAGCGTCATGGCGGGGCATCCCGCCGTCCTGGAGTCCGCGGTGATCGGGATCCCCTCGCAGCGGTGGGGCGAGACGCCCCTGGCCGTCGTGGTGCCGCGGCCCGGCGCCGAGACGTCCGAGGCGGAGCTGATCGGCTGGCTGCGCGAGCGCCTGGCGCACTACAAGTGCCCCACCTCGGTGGTGTTCGCCGAGGCGCTGCCCCGCAACGCCTCGGGCAAGCTCCTCAAGCGCGAGCTGCGCAGGCCCTGGTGGGAGGGCTCTGACCGCCAGGTGGGCTGACGAGGGCGCACGAGAGAGGGGGGACGGCGAACCGTCCCCCCTTCTTCGTGTGCGCTCCGCTCACCGGTACCGCTCGCGCAGCCGGTTCTTCAGCAGCTTCCCCGAGGCGTTGCGGGGCAGCGCGTCGGTGAACGCGACGCCCGTCGGGCACTTGAAGTGGGCGAGGCGGTTGCGGGCGAACGCGATCAGCCCCTCCTCGGTGACCCGTTCGCCGCGCCGCACCACGACGACCGCGTACGGCGTCTCGCCCCACCGCTGCGAGGGGACGCCGATGACGGCGACCTCGGCCACGGCGGGATGCGCGGTGAGGACGCTCTCCACCTCGGCGGGGTAGACGTTCTCCCCGCCCGTGACGATCATGTCCTTGAGCCGGTCGTGCAGGTAGAGGTAGCCGTCCTCGTCGAACGAGCCGCCGTCGCCGGTGCGCAGCCGCCCGTCGGGCAGGATCGTCGCGGCGTTCTCCTCCGGCCGCCGCCAGTAGCCCTTCATCACATGGCCGCCGCTGATCACCACCTCGCCGCGCTCTCCGGCCGGCAGCTCCGCGAGGGTCTCGGGGTCGACGATCTGGATGCCGACGCCGAGCATGGGCCGCCCCGCCGACAGCAGCCGCCGCTCCTGCCCCGGCCCGGGCAGATGGTCCTCGGGCGCGAGCATGGTGACCCCGCCGGTGGACTCGGTGAGCCCGTAGCTCTGCAGGAACCGGCAGCCGATCTTGCGGGTCGCCTCGTGGATGACCGGCAGCGGGATCGGCGAGGACCCGTAGACGACGTACTTCAGCGCGCTCCAGTCCGCCTCCTCGACGCCGGGCAGCGCGATGAGCCGCTGGATGAGGGTGGGCACGAGCGCGGCGTGCGAGACGCGCCGGGAGACGAGCAGGTCGCGCAGCCCCTCGGGGTCGGTGGCGTGCTCCAGCAGCAGCGCCGCCCCGTTGACGACCGCCACCATCGCCAGGCCGAAGCCCGAGATGTGGAAGTAGGGGATCGGCGCCATCGCGACGGACGTCTCGTCCAGTTCGATGCCGTAGTGCATGGTCGCCAGCGCCTGGCCGAGGTTGCGTCCGCTGAGCATGATGCCCTTGGGCAGGCCCGTCGTCCCGGACGTGTAGAAGATGACGGCGGTGTCCTCGGGGCCGGCCTCGTGGCCGGGGTCACCGCCCTCGGGCGCCGCGGCCAGCCAGTCCTCGTAGCCGGTCGTCCCCGTGCCGCCCTCGGCGGTCACCACCCGGGCCAGGGACGGCACCCGTCCCGGCGCGGGCGCCAGCCGCCCGTCCCCGGCGCCGAGCACCAGGACGGCGGGCTCGGCGTCGCCGAGGACCTGGGCGACC
>JAFACJ010000389.1 GCA_023425615.1 Actinomycetes bacterium | reverse complement strand
CGCGGCCGCCCGCGCGGGGGGGGGGGCCCCGGGCCCGGGGGCCCCGCCGCCGTCACTTCCCGGGGCCCTCGACCCGCTGGATCACCTCGAAGCCCCACAGCTCGGCGTTGGTCGAGGCGGGGCCGCCGTGGCCGTGCCCATGGCCGTGCCCGTGGCCGCTCTGCGCGGCGTCGGAGGCGGCCTGGGCGTGCCCCCGGGCGAACGCCTGGCTCTTGGTCCAGGCCTGGAAGTCCTCCTCGCTGCGCCACCGCGTGTAGACCATGTACCGGTCCGTCCCGTCGACCGGACGCAGCAGCTCGAACCCCTCGAACCCGTCGGCGCCCTCCACCAGCCCGGCCCGCCCCGCGAACCGCTTCTCCAGCTCCGCCCCCATGCCCTCGGGCACCGTCAGCACGTTGATCTTGACGACCGACATCGCACTCGTCTCCGTTCAGTCAGGGACCTGATGATGATCAGGTCGGCCAGGTTCCCTACGGTACTTCGACGCCCGGAGCCGGCCTTCCCCACCTCCGCCCGGAAAGGGGAGCGCCCCGCCCGGGTGGGGGGCGGGGCGCTCGGGAGGGGAAGAAGAGGTGGCGCGGGTCAGGTGACGCTCATCCAGCCGGAGCCGTCCGGGTAGAAGGTGCCGCGAGGGTTGGTGGGAGAGGTGGCGGAGAAGTTGAAGTTGCCCCAGCGGACGGAGGGGCCGAAGGAGCCGAAGAAGGCGAACTGAGCGCCGTAACCGACCAGGCCGTAGGGAGTGTTCAGCTTTCCCCAGACGCAGGCGTAGTTCGTGTAGCCGCTGAACCCGTCCGAGCTGACGACGTTCTTGTATTCGGTCCAAGTCAGGCTGGTGTACGACACCCATCCGGTGGACGCGCTGAAACCGAGGGTGAGAGGGCTGTAGAAGCCGGCCCTGGCCTGGGTACCGCTCACCTCGATGCCGTGGGAGACGGGGCCGTAGCCGGTGCTGGCGTAGGGAGTGATGTAGCGGACGCTGCCGCTGCCGCCGTTCGGGAAGAAATGGCAGTACTCCCCGTCTATGGCGCTGGCGGGGGAGGCCGGACCCGCCACCAGGAAGGCGGTGCCGGCCAGGAGGGTGACGAGGAACGCTTTCAACCGCATGTTCTCTCCTTCGGACATGGGATGAAGGGGATCTCGGCCGCTGCTTTCGTTTCTCTTCCCTGGGTCGTTCCAACTCGGTGTTCCAGTCGTCTTCCAGGGGATTTGACCAACGAGTCAGTGGCTATCGACCACGTTAGGTAAGAGCAATTGACGGGCCGTTGAATTTTTCTGGATTCCGGTCACCCGGTGCGGAACGGCCTGTGGAAAGGGACTCCCGATATGGGATGATCGCCGGACGAAAGGCAATATCGGCAACTTGCGGCAGAATTCCGGCCGGCGGGAGGCTCGATGGTGCGATCCGGTGTCCGTGGACGGCCGTCGCCATGACGGATGGCCTCGGGGAGTTCGGCGAACGGCTGCGGGCGCGGCGTGTCCGGCTGAGGCTGACGCAGCAGCAGGTGGCGAGCCGGGCGGGGATGAGCGTCCGTGCGGTGCGCTACATCGAGCAGGGCCTCGTCCGGCGGCCCAGACCGGAGTCCGTGCGGCGGCTCGCGGAGGCCGTCGGGCTCGAAGGCGCCGAGATGCCCCTTCCTTCGGCCGATGAGGGCGGCTCCGGGGAACCGGCCGATCTGCGCGTCGCGGTGCTCGGGCCGCTGGAGGTGCGCCGCGACGGGGCGCCGGTGGACATCGGGCCCGCCAAGCAGCGCGTGCTCCTCGGCCTGCTGGCGCTGCAATCGGGCCGCGTCGTCGGGCGCGAGGAGATCATCGGCGTGCTCTGGGGCGACGATCCCCCGGACTCCTGCCGGAACCTGGTACACACCTATGTCACGCGGCTGCGCAAGGCGCTGGGGCCCGAGGGCGCGTCGGCGGCCGTCACCAGGGCCCGGGGCGGCTACGCGCTGTCGGTCGCCGACGGCGGGAGCCTCGATGTGGCGCGTTTCGACGTGCTCGCCGCCCGGGCGGACTCCCTCCGCGCCCAGGACCCCGCGACCGCCGCCGGCCTCTACGGCGACGCCCTGGACGTCTGGCGGGGAGCGGTGGCCGCCGATCTCACCTCGCGGCTGCGGCAGCACCCGGCCGCGGTGGCGGTGATGAGGCGGCGTGCCGCGGTGGCGTCGGTCTACGCCGATCTCGCCGTCGAGCACGGAGGGCGCGAGCAGGCCGCCGAGCGGCTGTGGCGGGTGCTGGAGGAGGAACCCCTCCATGAGGGGCTGCACGCGCGGCTCATGCTGGCGCTGGCGGGAAGCGGGCAGCAGGCCGCGGCCCTCAGGCTCTTCGAGGGGCTGCGGGTCCGGCTCTCGGAGGAACTCGGTGTCAGCCCGGGGCAGGAACTCCAGGAGGCGCATCTCAAGGTGCTGCACACGGTCGGGGCGGTGGACGTCTCGTCCGGTGCCGAACCGGATGAAGAGCCCGTACCCGTGCCCGCGCAGTTGCCGGCCGGCGCCACGGCGTTCACCGGCCGCGCGTCCGAGCTGCGGCGTCTGGACGCCGAGCTCTCCGGCGCGCCGGGGGACGGGGCCACCACACCGGTCGCGCTGGTCGTCGGCCCGGCGGGGGTCGGCAAGACCGCCCTCGCGGTGCGCTGGGCGCATCACGTCCGTGCGCGCTTCCCCGACGGCCAGCTCTACGTCGACCTGCGCGGATACGGCCCCGGGCGGCCGTTGCGCCCCATCCAGGCGCTCACCCTGTTCCTGCGCTCGCTGGGGGTCCCCGCCGCGCGCGTGCCCACCGATCCGGATCTGGCGGCCGGACTCTACCGGTCGCTGCTGGCCGAACGGCGTGTCCTCATCGTGCTGGACAACTGCGGCGGCGTCGACCAGGCGCGCGCCCTGCTTCCCGGCGCCCGCGGCTGCGCGGTGCTCATCACCAGCCGCAACAGGCTCGGCGGGCTCGTCGCCAAGGACGGGGCACGCCGTGTCGTCCTCGACCCGCTTCCCCCCGACGAGGCCGCGGCGCTGCTGACGGAGGTGCTGGGAAGCGAGCGGGCGCGGAGCCGTGACACGGCGGAACTGGCGCGGCTCTGCGGCCACCTGCCGCTCGCCATGCGCATCTCGGCCGCCAACCTCGACAACGATCCGCACCGCAGCGTCGCCGACTACATCGCCGAACTGCGGGAGGGCAACCGGCTGGCCGCCCTCCAGGTGGACGGCGACCACCAGAGCTCCGTACGCGCTGCCTTCGACCTCTCCTACCTCGACCTGGCGGAGCCGACCCGCCGCCTGTTCCGGCTGCTCGGCCTGGTACCCGGACCCGACCTCACCGCCGAGGCGGCCGCCGCGCTCACCGGCGTCCAGGAAGACGAGGCACGGCGGGAACTGGCGCACCTCAGCGCCGTCCACCTGATCCAGGAGCACGCGCCGGGCCGCTACGCCTTCCACGACCTGATCCGCCTCTACGCGGCGGAACGCACCCGCGCGGAGGACACCCCGGACGAGCGGCGAACGGCGGTGAACGGCCTCTACGGCTGGTACCTGGACATGGCGAGCGCGGCCGCGGACGTCCTCGATCCCGGCAGGTACGAGTTCGGCGGCACCGCGGGTCGTCCCCCGGTGAACGCCCCCGGGACCGCGGCGGAGGCGATGGCCTGGCTGGAAGCCGAACGCGCCGACCTCATCGCCGCCATCACGGAGCTGTCGAAGCACCGGCGG
>JAFACJ010000361.1 GCA_023425615.1 Actinomycetes bacterium | reverse complement strand
GGCCGTTGGCGCGCAGCGACGGATCCTGGCCGACCTCCCACGCGTCCTGCACCGCCGACCACTGGCCCCTCATGCCCGCGAACCGCTCCAGCCACTGGGCGTAGGAGCGGCTCCCGATGATCTCGGCGACGAGCTCGGCGGCCTCGGCGGCGTTCTGCATGATCTTCTCTACGCCGTCGAAGCGCTCGTCGTCGATCAGCTCCTCGCGGCCGGCGACGGCGCAGAACTCCGGCCAGTAGACCCCGGGCTGCAGCATCGCCAGTTCCAGCCAGCGTCCGTCGGCGGTGCGGTAGGCGCCGATCAGCGGATTGGTCGCCGATCCGTGCCGGGGCTGCTCGATCTGGGGCAGCGGGCCACCGGCCATCAGCGCGAGGTTGACCGAGAACTGCGTCGCCCAGGCGCCGACGCCCAGCAGTGACACGTCCACGACGGAGGGCTCGCCGGTGACCCGGCGCGAGTAGAGCGCCGCCGCGATCCCCCCGGCGATCGTCAGACCGCCGATGGAGTCGCCGTAGGCGCCGGCGGGCATGCGCATCATGGTGTCCGAGCCCGGAGGGGTGACCCCGGCGGCGCTGCCGCCCCGCGCCCAGAACGTCGTGCTGTCGTAGCCGCCCTTGTCGGCCTCCTCGCCGCGGGCGCCGAATCCGCTGCCCCTGACGTAGATGATGTCGGGGTTGATCGCCCGGATGTCCTCGACCTCGAGGCCGAGCTTGGCCCGCACGCGGGGGAGGAAGTTGGTGAGGAACACATCGCTGCTGCGGACGAGTTCCTCCAGCACCTTGCGGGCGGACGGCTTCTCCAGGGCGAGACCGACGCTGCGCTTGCCGCGGTTGGGGCCCTCCATGATCGGGAAGAACGAGGTGCCCCGGCTCCGCACGTCCAGGCCGAGCAGCCGGATCAGGCCCCGCTGGGCGTCTCCCCGCTCGGCGTGCTCGACCTTGATGACGTCGGCGCCCCAGTCGGCCAGCACCGCGCCCGCGGCGGGCACGAAGGTGAACTGGGCGACCTCCAGGACGCGCACGCCTTCCATGGGCCTGTGCATCTGAACCCCTCCTCCTCGCAGCGCGCGGCTGAGTCACAGCCGAGGGCGCCCGTGCCCCTGGCTTTCATTGTGTGCACTTTGTTGGCGACTCCAGCGAACACGGCGGGCGGCGTGTCGTCAAGATCGATTAATTGGGGCTACCTAAATTACTTAGTAGACCTTACGATCGTGTGGGTTACGTCACAGCCGCCCGGTGAGCGGGGCAGGCCATGGCGCCGACCGTCGCGAGGAGGAACCGTGAGCTCAGATCCGACCCACCGGCTCTACATCGACGGAGCCTGGACCGAGGGCGAAGGCGACGAGCGGATCGACGTCGTCAACCCGGCCACCGAGGAGGTCATCGCCCGGGTGCCGCAGGCGACACGCGGCGACGTGGTACGGGCGGTCCAGGCCGCGCGGCGCGCCTTCGACGAAGGACCCTGGCCGCGGATGACCGTCAGGGAACGCGCGGAGACCATGCTCGCGATGGCCGCGGCGATGGAGCGGCGGACGCCCGAGCTCATCGAGCTGAACATCGCCGAGGCCGGTTCCACCCGTCCGCTGGCCGAGTCGATCCAGGTCGGCATCCCGATCCGGCACTTCCGCGACATGGCCGAACGCGTCATGCCCGCCTTCGCCTGGGAGCGGCCGATGGCGCCGACCGTCGACCCGACGGGCATCGGCCAGGGCGTGCTGAGACGTGAGCCGTTCGGCGTCGCCGCGCTCATCTCCGCCTACAACTTCCCCTTCTTCCTCAGCGTCATGAAGCTCGCGCCCGCGCTGGCCGCCGGATGCACGACCGTGCTGAAGCCCGCGCCGGCCACGCCGCTCGAGGCGCTGATCCTGGGGGAGATCGCCGAGGAGGCGGGGCTGCCCCCGGGCGTGCTCAACATCGTCACCGGCGATATCGAGGCGGGCCGGGAGCTGACCACCCATCCGATGGTGGACCTGGTGAGCTTCACCGGCTCCGACACCGTCGGCCGGACGGTATACGAGCAGGCCGCCGCCACCATGAAGAAGGTAGTGCTGGAGCTGGGCGGCAAGTCGGCCACCCTCGTGTGCGAGGACGCCGACCTCGACAGGCTGCTCCCCGAGGTCCTGGCCGGCATCGTCGTCCAGGCCGGACAGGGGTGCGCGCTGTACACCCGGACGCTGGTGCACCGCTCCCGGCACGACGAGCTCATCGAGCGGATCGTCACCGCGTTGCGGTACGTCAAGGTCGGCGACCCCGCCGAGCCGGACACCGTGATGGGCCCGCTGATCAGCCAGGCGCAGCGCGACAAGGTCGAGAAGCTGATCCGCACCGGCCTGGAGGAGGGCGCGCGCCTCGCCTGCGGTGGCGGCCGCCCCACCGGGCTGGACAAGGGCTACTTCGTGGAGCCGACGCTGTTCACCGGAGTCGACAACGCCATGGCGATCGCGCGGACCGAGTTCTTCGGGCCCGTCGGCGTCGTCATCCCCTTCGACGACGACGACGAGGCGGTGCGCATCGCCAACGACAGCCCCTACGGGCTGGCCGGCTCGGTGTGGTCGGCCGACCCGGTCCGCGCCTACGAGCTCGCCAAGCGGATCCGGGCCGGCCTGGTCACGGTCAACGGCGGCGGTGGCGGCGTCACCCCGCACGTCGCCTTCGGCGGCTACAAGCAGAGCGGC
>JAFACJ010000293.1 GCA_023425615.1 Actinomycetes bacterium | reverse complement strand
CTTGTAGTAGACCTCGCGCTCGCCGATGTTCAGCTTGCGCTCGACCTTCAGGCCCTTCTTCTCCAGGGCCCCGGCGTACAGTTCGGCCAGCAGCACGTTGCCGGGGAAGGCGGCGGAGCCCACCACGATGGTCTTGCCGCCGGTACTGGGCTTATCAGTGCTGTCGAGGGGATTGTCGCTCTCCCCACCGCAGCCCGCCACGAGCGTCGCCGCCAGGACCGTGCCGAGCAGGATCTTCAAGGACTTCATCGGGGAGCTTCCTTTCGGTCATGTGTCTCATGCCGCAGGCCCCTGGGGGTCAGGAGCCTTCCGGCCAGGGTGAAGAGGAACTGGACGGTCACGGCGAGCAGCACCACCAGGAAGGACCCGCCGACGGCGGTGCCGTACTCGCGCAGCAGGATCCCGTCCATGAGGTAGCCGCCGAGGCCGCCGAGGTTGATGTAGGCGGCGATGGTGGCGGTGGCCACGACCTGCACGGCCGCCGTCCGCACGCCGAGCATGACCAGGGGCGTGGCGATCGGCAGCTCGACCCGGGCGATCACCTGGGGCCCGGTCATGCCCATGCCCCGCGCCGCGTCCCTGATCCGGGGGTCGACCTGCCGTACGCCCTCGTAGGTGTTGACCAGCACGGGCGGTATCGCCAGCGCCACCAGGGGGATGAGCGCGGCGAGGTCGCTGCCGGTGCTCAGCAGGAAGATCAGCACCAGCAGGCCGAGGGTGGGCAGCGCCCGGAACCCGTTGGCGATGTTGATCACCGTGAACGCGGTGCGCCGTCCGGAGTGCGCCAGCAGCAGCCCGACGGGAAGCCCGATGAGCACCGCCACCACCAGGACCAGCAGGGTGTAGCCGAGGTGTTCGGCGAGCCGTGTGGGGATGCCGTCGGGACCGTGCCAGTGGGCTCCGTCGGTCAGCCACTCCCAGCCCGCGTTCACCGCGCGGCCCAGGGGGTGAGGAGCCGCTGGAGCAGGACCAGCGCCAGGTCGAACAGCACGGCGAGCACGATGATCAGCACGATCCCGGCCAGGACGGGTGTGGAGAACTGGAGGTCGAAGCCGGTCTTGAACAGGGAGCCGAGGCCGCCGATGCCGATGAGGGCGCCGACGCTCACCAGGCTGATGGTGGAGACCGTGGCGACGCGGACGCCGGCGATGATGACCGGCACCGCGATCGGCAGTTCGACGGAGATGAGGCGGCGCAGGGGGGTGTAGCCCATCGCCACCGCCGCCTGCCGTGTGCTCTCGGGTACCTGGCGCAGCCCGTCGACGACGTTGGGCACCAGGACGGACAGGGTGTAGAGGGTCAGCGGGATGACGACCGTCCACAGGGTGAGGCCGGTGTAGTCCAGCAGCACCAGGAACAGGGCGAGGGACGGCAGCGAGTACAGGATGTTCACGGCGGTGAGCACCGGCGGGTACAGGCCGCGCCAGCGCGCGCACAGCACGCCCAGCGGCACCGAGACCAGCAGCCCGAGCAGGACCGGCAGCAGGGAGAGCTTGAGGTGCTCGGCGGTGAGGTCGCCGAACAGGCCGTAGTGGTCGCGGATCCAGTCCCAGCGGATCAGCGGTTCGTCTTCGCTCATGCCCGCGGCTCCCGTTCCTCCGTCTCGAGGTCCCTGGCGAACCGCAGCTTGCGCAGTCCGCGCTCGCCGCCGAGGAACTCGGTGACGAACCCCTTCTCGGGCGCGGCGAGGAGTTCGTCGGGGGTGGCGAACTGGGCGATCCTGCCGCCCTGGGCGAAGACCGCGACGCGGTGGCCCAGCCGCAGCGCCTCCTCGATGTCGTGGGTGACGAACACGATGGTCTTGCGGGCTCCGGTGAGCTCGGACTGCAGGCGCAGGAACTCCTCCTGGAGGTCGGCTCTGACGACGGGGTCGACCGCGCTGAACGGCTCGTCCATGAGCAGGACGGGCGGGTCGGCGGCCAGGGCGCGGGCCACGCCGACGCGCTGCTGCTGGCCTCCGGACAGCTGGTGGGGGTAGCGCCGGGCCAGGGCGGTGTCGAGGCCGACGCGTTCGAGCAGCTCCAGCGCCCTCGCCCGCGCCTTCTTCTTGTCCTGGCCCAGCAGCCGCGGCACCGTGGCGATGTTGTCGAGGACGGTGCGGTGCGGGAAGAGCCCGCCGTGCTGGATCACGTAGCCGATGCCGCGCCGCAGTTCGGCGGGGTCGCGGCTCTGCACGTCGACGCCGTCGATCGCGACGGTGCCGCCGGTCGGCTCGACCATCCGGTTGATCATGCGCAGGGTGGTGGTCTTGCCGCAGCCGGACGGGCCGACCAGGACGGTGGTCTCGCCGGTGGCCAGCGTGAGGTCGAGGTGGTCCACCGCGGTCGTACCGTCGGGGTACCGCTTGCTCACGCCGCTGAAGGTGATCACGTTCTCATCCGTCCGGGGTGCCGGTTCAAGGAGTATTCCTATCTAACAAGTATCTTTAGTTAAGTTTCTGAGGGATTCTGCCGGTAGATCCCCTCGGGCACAACACCGGGGGGCGCACGATCCGGCGCGGCGCCCGCTCCTCGATCGCCTCGACCACCAGCGCGACCGCGTCGGCGGCCACCCCCGGCAGGTTCCAGTCGACCGTGGTCAGCGGCGGCGTCGGCAGCACCGACAGGGCGTGCGCGTCGTACCCGCACACCGACAGATCACCGGGGATGTCCAGGCCGAGCCGCCCCGCCGCCAGGTACACCCCGTAGGCGATGGAGTCGGAGAAGCAGAAGACCGCGCTCGGCCGACCGGAACCGGCCAGGAGCCCCAGCGCCGCCTCGGTGGCCTCCGGCAGCGCCGAGCGGGTGACCGAGATCTCCACGTCGAGCCCGAGCCGCGCCGCCTCGGCGTGGACGTGCACGTCGGCCGGACGGTCGGGGGTGCCCTCCAGGGTGGAGGTGA
>JAFACJ010000265.1 GCA_023425615.1 Actinomycetes bacterium | reverse complement strand
GTCGCCACCCTGCGCGCCATCTCCCACGACCCCACCTGCAAACACCAGCTCACCCTCCGCGACGGCCGCAAGATGACAGCCGTCCAACTGCAGATGGAATACCTCGAACAGGCACGCAAATACGTCGAAGACAAATACGGCGCCGACACCGACGACATGACCAAGGACGTCCTCGACCGCTGGGAATCGGTCCTCACCCGCCTCGGCGACGACCCCATGCAGCTCTCCCGCGAACTGGACTGGGTCGCCAAACTCGAACTCCTCGAGGGCTACCGCAGCCGCGACGGACTCGACTGGTCGCACGCGCGCCTCCACCTCGTCGACCTCCAGTACTCCGACATCCGCCCCGACCGCGGCCTCTACAACCGCCTCGTCGCCCGCGGACGCATGGAACGCATCCTCACCGAGGACCAGGTCGACCACGCCATCGAGAACCCGCCCGAGGACACCCGCGCCTACTTCCGCGGCCGCTGCCTCGCCCAGTACGCCGACAACGTCGCCGCCGCCAGCTGGGACTCCGTCATCTTCGACATCCCCGGCCGCGACTCCCTCCAGCGCGTCCCCACCCTGGAGCCCCTCCGCGGCACCAGGACCCACGTGGGGGCGCTCCTGGACCGCTGCCGCACCGCCGCCGACCTCGTCTCCGTCCTGGCCGGAGAAGGCTGACCAGGCCCTTCCCGCACGCTCATCGCCGCAGGGCCCCGTACCACCCGTACGGGGCCCTGAGCCGTTCCCAGAGCCCCTGGGAGCCCGCCGCCGCACTCAGGACGCCCCTCGTGGCCGACGGCAGTACGGGACCGCTGAGACCCCGTCAGCTTCCTGCGCAATTTGCCCGTTTCAGTAGGCCCGTGGAAGGCGATAACCCTAACGACCTACGGTCGCTCTGCTGAGGGCGGAAAACACACGCCGTCCGCTGCGTGACGGTCGCGGGTAGGGTCGGCGTAACGCGACAGCGTAACGCCGCACGTACGGGAGGAGCCCCAATGGCCACCAAGGACACAGGCGGACAGAAGCAGACCACCCGCCAGACCGAAGAGGTCGAGGAGACCACCGCCGAAGCCTCCTCCGACCTGCAGGAGCGCCAGGACAAACTGTCGGACGATGTGGACGCCATTCTCGATGAGATCGATGAGGTCCTTGAGGAGAATGCCGAGGATTTTATTCGCTCATATGTGCAAAAGGGGGGAGAGTAGCTAGTATGTCCGATTTAGTTCGGATGTTACTATCTGGCTCTTATTTTGCCAGGGCTCGCATGGAGGATTCTTCGAATCCCTGTGCGAGCTCTTTTGTTTTGGCCTACTCTTCCGGGCATGAACGAGCAGGAATCGCGCATGAAGCGATGCCCAGGGTGTGATCTGGACAAACCGCTCCAGGATTTCAGTGTCGACCTGAGCCAGCGGGATAATCTCTCGCGCCGATGCGGGCCGTGCACGAGTGCGGCGGCGCGTGCCCGTCGGGAGAAGCGGCTGGCGGCGGGGGGGAAGGAGATCCGAAAGCCGGTCTCGTCGGAAGAGGTCGTGGCGAAGGGAAAAAGATGTCCGGACTGCGGAGAGGTCAAGACATCAGAGGAATTCGGGCGCAATAAGTCCTATCCCGACGGGCATGGTTTTTACTGCAAGCCATGTACGCGCAAACGGGCGCAACGGACCTACCGGGAGCGGGCCGAGCGTCAGGGGCGGAAGACCAGAGAGCGTGTCACGGTGCAGCCCGGGTTCAAGTGGTGCCCCACCTGCAAGGAGGCCGTGCCGCACGTGAGATGGGACAAGAACCGGAGGACGAAGGACGGCCTGTCCTCGGAGTGCAAGGCGTGCCGGAAGGTGCGGAGTGCTCGCGACCATCTGAAGCGGTCCTACGGTCTGACCCCCGAGGACGTGCGGAAGATGCTGGTCTTCCAGGACGGGCTGTGCGCGATCTGCGAGGAGAAGCCCGCCGAGCACATCGATCATGATCATGCGACGGGTGAGGTGCGGGAGATGCTGTGCTTCACCTGCAACGCGATGCCGGGGTTCGTGCGGGACGACCGGCGGGTGCTGCAGCGTGCGGCGTCGTATCTGCTGTGGCACGGGGGAGGCAGGCCGGTGAACCCGCGGGTGCCCTTCCCGTGAGGGCGGGAAGGTCACATTCCGGTGGCGAAGGGGATCTGAGGGGTGTGGGTGGTTCGCCGTGGGCGGACTGGGGGAAGATCTCGCGGCATGCGCAGTGGGGCCAAATGTCAGTAGGGTCGAGGCAGGTTCTACCGGTGTGCTGGGGAAGGAGTCGCATGGCGTCAGTGCCGATGAGCGGTAGTCTCCCGGGGGTGTTCATGGACTCGGTGTCGTCGTCTTTCGCGGACTTTCTGGGGGCGTACCGGCCCGAGATGCTCCCCGGGGGCCGGGTGGTGCAGGGGGGTGCGGAGCGGTTGAACATCCCGCATGCGACGACGATCGTGGCGGTGACGTTCCCGGGCGGCGTGGTGATGGCGGGTGACCGCCGGGCGACGGCGGGGAACGTGATCGCCCAGCGGGACATCGAGAAGGTGTTCCCGGCTGATGAGTACTCGGCGGTGGCGATCGCCGGGACGGCGGGGATCGGGTTGGAGATGACCCGGTTGTTCCAGGTGGAGCTGGAGCATTACGAGAAGATGGAGGGCCGGCTGCTGTCCCTGGAGGGGAAGGCGAACCGGCTGGCGACGCTGATCCGGGGGAACCTGGGGATGGCGATGCAGGGTCTGGTGGTGGTGCCGCTGTTCGCGGGCTATGACCTGGAGCGGGGCGTCGGGCGGATCTTCTCGTACGACGCGGCGGGCGGCAGGTATGAGGAGCACGACTTCCATTCGATCGGTTCGGGCTCGGTGTTCGCGAAGGGCTCGTTGAAGAAGCTGTGGCGGCCTGATCTGTCGCGTGAGGACGCCGTGCTGGTGTGCGTGCAGGCGTTGTACGACGCGGCGGATGACGACTCGGCGACGGGTGGCCCTGATCTGGCGCGGGGCATCTTCCCGGTGCTGGCGGAGATCACCGATGAGGGGTACCGGCGGGTGCCCGACGGTGAGGTGGGTGAGGTGGCGCGGGCCGTGGTGGAGGCGCGTCATGAGTCGCCGGGCGGGCCGAACGCCCCGTTGCGGTAGCCGGTTCGGGTAGTCCCCCAAGGAGGTCGAGAAGATGACGATGCCGTTCTACGTCGCGCCAGAGCAGCAGATGAAGGACCGCGCCGACTATGCGCGGAAGGGGATCGCGCGGGGCCGTTCGGTGGTGGTCCTGCAGTACGACGATGGGATCTTGTTCGTGGCGGACAATCCGTCGCGTGCGCTGCACAAGATCTCGGAGATCTATGACCGTATCGCTTTCGCGGCGGTGGGGAAGTACAACGAGTTCGAGCAGTTGCGGCTGGCGGGTGTCAGGTACGCGGATGTGAACGGTTACATGTACGACCGTTCGGATGTGACGGCGCGGGGGCTGGCGAACGCGTACGCGCAGAGCCTGGGTGCGATCTTCACGGAGCAGACGAAGCCGTATGAGGTGGAGCTGGTCGTGGCGGAGGTGGGGGAGGACGCCGACAGCGATCAGATCTACCGGTTGACGTTCGATGGTTCGGTTGCCGATGAGCACGGGTTCGTGGCGATGGGCGGTGCCGCGGACGCGGTGGCGACGGCGCTGAAGGAGCGTTACCGGGACGGGGAGAGCCTGGCGGAGGCGTTGCAGATCGCGGTGCACGCGTTGCAGCAGCAGGACGCGGAGCGGGTGCTGGAGGCCGAGAAGCTGGAGGTGGCGGTGTTGGACCGCAACCGGGCGCGGCGGTTGTTCCGGCGGTTGCCGGCGGCGCGGATCGATGAGTTGCTGGCGTCTTCGCGTGGGGGTGCGTCGGCGGAGGACTGAGTTCTCTGACACAGGGCCGTTTCCGGGCGGGTTTTCCGTCTGGGGCGGTCCTGTTGTGCTTTGTTCATCGGGTGGTCGGGGGTGGTCTCGGTGAGTTGTGAGAATGCGGGTGCCGGGCACTGACATCTTGGGCTCCTGGCGCATAAGGTCGAGGTGTGGACAGGCGCATTTTCGGGCTCGAGAACGAGTACGGGGTCACCTGCACCTTCCGCGGGCAGCGGCGGTTGTCACCTGATGAGGTGGCGCGTTATCTGTTCCGCCGGGTGGTGTCCTGGGGCCGGAGCAGCAACGTGTTCCTGCGGAACGGGGCGCGGCTCTATCTGGACGTCGGCAGTCATCCTGAGTATGCGACGCCTGAGTGCGACAGCGTGGTCGATCTGGTCACGCACGACAAGGCGGGTGAGCGGATCCTGGAGGGGCTTCTGGTGGACGCCGAGCGGCGTCTGCGGGAGGAGGGGATCGCCGGGGACATCTATCTGTTCAAGAACAACACGGATTCGGCGGGGAACTCCTATGGGTGCCATGAGAACTATCTCGTGGGGCGGCATGGGGAATTCGGCCGGCTGGCGGATGTGCTGATTCCGTATCTGGTGACGCGTCAGATCATCTGTGGTGCGGGGAAGGTGCTGCAGACGCCGCGGGGCGCGGTTTACTGCGTGTCGCAGCGGGCGGAGCACATCTGGGAGGGTGTGTCGAGCGCGACGACGCGTTCGCGGCCGATCATCAATACGCGGGATGAGCCGCATGCGGATGCCGAGCGGTTCCGGCGGCTGCATGTGATCGTGGGCGACAGCAACATGTCGGAGACGACGATGCTGTTGAAGGTGGGTGCCACGGACCTGGTGCTGCGGATGATCGAGGCCGGGGTGGTGATGCGGGATCTGACGCTGGAGAACCCGATCCGGGCGATCCGTGAGGTGTCGCATGACATGACGGGCCGGCGGAAGGTGCGGCTGGCCAATGGGCGTGAGGCTTCTTCGCTGGAGATCCAGCGTGAGTATTTCGCGAAGGCGAAGGACTTCATGGATCGGCGGGGTCAGGATCCGACGGTGCAGCGGGTGCTGGAGTTGTGGGATCGGACGTTGACGGCGGTGGAGACGGGGGATCTGGATCTGGTGTCGCGGGAGATCGACTGGGTGACGAAGTACCAGTTGATCGAGCGGTACCGGCGGAAGTACGACCTGCCTCTGTCGAGTCCGCGGGTGGCTCAGCTGGATCTGGCGTATCACGATGTGCATCGTGGTCGCGGGTTGTACTACCTGCTGGAGAAGCGGGGTGCGGTGGAGCGGGTCACTCAGGATCTGGCGATCTTCGAGGCGAAGTCGGTGCCGCCGCAGACGACGCGTGCGCGGTTGCGCGGGGAGTTCATCAAGAAGGCTCAGGAGAAGCGCCGTGATTTCACGGTGGACTGGGTGCATCTGAAGTTGAACGATCAGGCGCAGCGGACGGTGCTGTGCAAGGACCCGTTCCGTTCGGTGGATGAGCGGGTGGACAAGTTGATCGCCGGGATGTAGGCGGAGCGGGTGTTTTTACCGGCCTGTAACCCCTCGTGCGGGAGGTTACGGGCCGGTAGGGTTGCAGCCCGTTCTTGTCTCTGCGACCCGAGGTACCCGTTGATGCGTCGTTTCGCCTGTCTGCTGGCTGTGCCTGTTTTGCTGGCTTTGTCGCTTTCAGCCTGTTCGGGGGACGGGTCAGCCGAGCCTCAGGTGGAGGTGGGCGGGAAGTTCGGGGCGCTGCCCGAGGTGAAGTTCCCCAAGGGGGAGGCGCCTTCGGGGGAGTTCGAGCTGGCGACGCCGGTGGAGGGCGAGGGCAGGAAGGTCGTCCAGGGCGATCTGGTGGTGGTGGACTACGTCAGCTACACCTGGTCGAAGGACGGCGCCTCGACGATGATCGGTAACAGCTTCCAGGGCGGTGTGCCGGTGGCGATGCCGTCGTGGAGCCTGGTGAAGGGGTTGAAGCGGGCGCTGGTGGGCGCGAAGGTCGGTTCCCGGGTGGTGGCGGTGATCCCGCCGAAGGAGGGTTACGGGGACAAGGGCCGGGAGTCGTTGCAGATCAAGGGTGACGACTCGCTGGTGTACGTGCTGGACGTGGTGGCGGCGCACGCGAAGTCCGAGTCGGTGCAGGGCGCGGCGGCGTTCGGCGGGGAGCAGGGGCTGCCGGAGGTGTCGGCGGGGGCGGTGCCGACGGTGGCGGTGCCGCGGGGCGCTGCGCCGAAGGACCTGGCCGTCCGTGAGGTGAAGAAGGGGACGGGCGGGGAGGTGAAGGCCGGCCGGCTGGTGACGATCCAGTATGTGGGGGCGCTGTGGCGG
>JAFACJ010000356.1 GCA_023425615.1 Actinomycetes bacterium | reverse complement strand
GGCTCCTGCTGTGCGACACCGGCCGCTCCGATGAAGCCGAACCGCTGTACCGGCAGGCTGCCGAGGCCGGGAACACCGACGCGATGAACGACCTCGCGAGTCTGCGGCAGAACACCGGCCGCGCTGGTAAGGCGAAGTCGTGGTTCCGACGGTTCATAACTTGACGCGAATGACGTCGGCGCGAAGTCCTCAACACGTTCTCCGGCACTCCGGGCCGGTCGTCGGTCCTCGTCGTCACCGTCCTGGTCCGGGTCGTGCAGCGGGCGGGTGCCGGTGGGGTCGAGGTCGGGCCGACTGAAGGAGTAGGTGCCGTTGACATTGATGTACTTGCGGATGATCGTCGGCCTGCTGTGTCGATTTCCGTGGTCCTCTGCACGGATTTCCGTAGTCCTGTTCACAGGTCAGTCTGGACGTTTTCCGGCCCCGCGTTCCACGCCAGCAGAAGTTCGATCGCCTCAGCGATGCGGCCGACGGTGTGATCGGGCTTGCGGTCAGGGAGCGGCCAGGGGTGTCCTCGGTCGATCCAGATGGTCTTGAGGCCGGCGTCCTGGGCGCCGGCGATGTCGGCGGTGGCGCTGTCGCCGACCATCCAGCCTTCGTGGGTCAAGGGCGTACCGCATCGGTCGGCTGCGATCTCGAAGAGTCGGCGCTCGGGCTTCTTCACGCCTTCGGCCTCTGAGATCGCCCAGGCATCCAGGCATCCGGCCAGTCCGGTTGCTGTCAGGGTGGTGGTCTGCTGGTCGGCCGATCCGTTGGTGACCACTCCTGCTGCCCATCCTTGGCGCCGGAGCCGTCGTAGTCCGTCCAGAGCGCCGGGATAGGGCCGGATCAGTTCGGGGTGGCGACGGCGATAGGCCGCCCACATCTGCGCCGCGGGCTCGTTCAACTGGAAGCGCTGCCGGAGCCGCTCGAAGAAGATCTCTTTCGGGACCAGGCCGTCACCGTCGGCGTCCACGATCCATTCGACAGCCCCACCGTCCAGCCCGCGCTGCAGGCAGAACTCCTGCGCCCAGCGCCGCAGGCCCGTGGCCCGGTCGACCAGCGTGTTGTCCAGGTCGAACAGCACCAGGCTCGGCATGCTGCATCACCTTTCTGCCGGTCAGTGTGTGCGCCGGTGGGTCGACAGGAACTCGTCCGCCGCCTCGGCGGGCGCCACTCCGTTGCCGCGCAGTGCGGTGGCCTTCGGGTGGGAAGCGGGGCCGCTCATGACAGGTCCTCCTCGATCACCGTGACACGCTGCAGCAGGTTCCAGGAGAAGCACGCCCTGAAGCGGCTGACACTCCCGTCGGCATGACGGGCTTTGAAGATGTACGTCTCGAACGGCGCCCACCGATCGCCTTCTTCGACCGGGGCGCCGAAGTGCTCGATCACCTCATCGCGCAGGCAAGCCCAGGGCCGAAGGTCCGCGAGTTGGTTGGGCGCAGCAGCGGGGGTATCGGCCGGGCGGGCGAACCCGAAGTCATACGCGATCGGAAGCCTGGGATTGCCTGAGAGGTAGAACTCCAGGTCGGGCCAGAGCGGGAGCCGGTAGGTCAGCTTGGTCAGTGGCCGATCGGCCCACGGCCCGTCGGGCTCCAGGAGGAAGGTCGTGGACGACAACGGTGGGCCCAGGAGTTCGACGACGTCCTCGAAATGACCCGCGGGAGACAGGAACGGCTCACGTTTGGACGCGAGGTCCATCTCGGCGCGGTCCGCCCCCAACCGTTCCAGGGCCAGATCGACGATCGCGTCGTTGTCACGCATCCCGGCCAGGATCCGGAGCTGGAAGAGCCGGACACCATCTGGCTTCGAACGCTCGCCGCCGTGAACCATGCTTCGATCACCCCTCACCGATCACAGCGACGATCAAGACGTCGTCCGACGGTGGAGGGCCGATGTACCGGATAACGTGCCGGAGCCGCGCATCGGCCGGGCCGAGGGATCCCCTGCTCGCACGTGATCGCCGAGGACTCATGTACGTGATAGTCGTCGATTATCACGTACATGTCTTTCTAGCAGTCCGACACCGGGCTGGCCGACATGCTCACCACCAGGCCCGGCTTCTGACGGCTCTCTCGAGAACGGCTGATGACGGTCGTTGATGGCCAACACTTGCCGGCCGTAGGGCGCAGGCTGGCGGCTGGCGGCCCCTGCGGTTTCTCGATGGCAACCGGGATGGACGGCTGTGACGGCAACGCTCGACGGACCGACAAGCATGCGGTCGAGGGCCGGGGAGAGCCTGGAGAAACCAAGTGGAGCGTCGGCGATACTTATCATTGACGGATGTCAGTGATTTGCCGAGGGTGGCGGGACGGAGAGCGAGACGATGAACAGCCGTACGCAACGCCGGTTGGAGACGCGTGAGCGGGTGTTCGCGGCCGCGGTGGAGGAGTTCGGGCGCGCGGGGATGGCCGAGGCGGACATCGGCGCGATCACCGCGGCGGCGGGGGTGGCGCGGGGGACGTTCTACTTTCATTTCCCCACGAAGGAACATGTCCTGGCGGAGCTGGAGCGGCGGGAGGAGGCGCTGATGGCCGGACGGCTGGCCGCGGCGCTGGCCGCACCGCACGATCTGCGTTTCGCGCTGGCGCAGTTCGTCCGCGAGGTCGAGATCGTGGAAGAGCGCCTGGGCAAGCGGCTCATGCGCGACGTCCTGGCGCTGCATTTCTCCCCCGCTCGCCCCCAGGAGCACCCCGAGCCCGGCCGGTGGCCGGAGTATCCGGTGATCGCGATGGCGGTGCGGGAGTTCGAGCTGGCCAGGGAGCGCGGAGAGATCTTCGCCGAGGCCGACGCCGCGCAGTCGGCGTTCCTGTTCATGGTCGGCCTCTACGCCTTGCTCATCACCACGCATGACCATGTGGTCCCCGAGCGTCGGGGAATCCTCGACAACTTCACCTCCACCGTGCTGCGAGGCATGGAACCCCGCTGACCCCCAAGGGCCCGGCGATCCCCCGTCCACGTGCGGCCATCCGTCCGTGAGGTGCCCGGATGTTGTTCGCTGACATCTTTCACTGAATCTAGTCATTGACATCTGATGGCGACGGGCTTACCTATGGAGAATGCGGTTTCCGATCTCGGAGAACTACCCTCGGTGGAGGTGTGCTCGTGCTGCACAACATCTTCGACCTGTCCCTGTCCTGGCAGGATCTGGTGCGCTTCGGGGTGACCTGGGTGTTCTGCACCGTCCTCGTGGTCTTCTGGTACTGGGTCCTCAGCCGCATCGGGACGTTCTGACCCGCGACATTCGGGAGTCGTGCCCGTGACCGGCGCCGAGCGCGCGTTCGCGTTGCTGGCGGTGGGCCTGTCGGACGGCCGCCGCCGGGGCGCCCGGCTCTGGTCGGGCCAGCGGCGGGCGTTCTGTCTGGATGCCGGCATCGTGGGCGTCCCGTATCCCGCTCCCGCGCCCGGCTGGACGAGGCGGACCCTGACCTGCGGGATCGCGCTGCAGTGCGCCCCGTCCAAGGACCGCCTCGCCGAGCACGCCGTGCAGCGGCTGACGGCGCGCGAGCTGCGGGCGCTGACGATCGCCGAGGGCGAGTCCGCTCTGGGCTGGGCCATGGCCCGCTGGCCCGGTCTGATTCCCGAGCTGCGGCGCGCCCTGCCCGTCCTGCGGGTCGGTGATGGTGACCTCGACGGCCCCGCGATCCTCCAGCGGGCGCACTCGCTCGCCCGCTCGCCCGGCGGGCTGGAGGTTCCCGCGCTGCTCGGCAGGCTGTCACCGGTGGCGGCCCCCGGCCGGAGCCTGGCCTCCGCCGCCCGCAGGATCTACGGCCGCATGCCGTGGACCTCGCCCCGCTCGGACGCCTACCGCTGGTACTCCGTCCCCGTCGGCGGTGACGGCGGAGTCCGCGACCCCAACCTTCCGCCGCCGAGCCGCCCCGAGGACGAGGAGTCCGGCGTCCTCTCCGGTCAGCGGATCGGCATCCCCTACCCCGAGTGGAATCTGTGGCGCGAGACGTTCCTGCCCGATCACGTCGCGGTCCTGGAGCGCCGCCACCCCGGCGGGCGGGCGGCCCCGTCGCCCGTACCGTCCGAACTGCTGCGCTGGTTCCGGACGCCGACGAGCCGCGCGATGAAGGGCGGCCTGGAGGACGGCGCCGACCTCGACGTCGACCGTTACATCGCCCACCATCTGGCGCGCGTGACCGGAAGGCCGCAGGAGTCCCGCGTCTTCCGCGACCTGGTCCCGGCCTCCCGAGATGTGGCCACCGCGCTGCTGCTGGACGCCAGTTCCTCCCTCGGCGCGGGCGCGGGACGGCTCTTCGGCCTCCAACTGGCCTGCGCGGACGCGCTATCGCGCGCCATGACGCTCGCCGGGGAACGGCACGCCGTGTTCACCTTCACAGGCAACACCCGGCACCGGGTCGAGGTGACCTGCCTGAAGGACTTCACCGATCGGCGCCTGGTCACCCCGGGCGGGCTCGGGTTGAAGGCCGGAGGCTACACCCGGCTCGGCGCTCCGCTGCGGCATCTGACCGGCCGGCTCCTGGAGCAGCCGGCCCGTCGGCGGCTGCTCGTCATCCTCGGAGACGGCCTGGTCTCCGACGAGGGCTACGAGGGCCGGTACGCGATCGCGGACGTGGCGCACGCCGTCCAGGAGGCCGTCGATGCGGGGATCACCCCCTACTACCTCGGGGTCGGGCCCGCCCGCACCGAACTGCTGCCCGACCTTTTCGGGCCGCGCCGCCACCGCCGCGTCCACCGGGTGGAGGACCTGCCACGAGCCCTCGCCCACGTCCACCGCGAACTGACCGCCAGCTGACGGGCCGAGGAGGCCGGATGACATCGATCTACTACCAGCCGACAGGTGGGGAGACCGAGCTGTTCGAACGCGCCGCCGCGCGGCGGCTCCCGGTGATGCTCACCGGGCCGACGGGCTGCGGCAAGACCCGGCTCGTGGAGCACATGGGCGAACGCCTCGGCCGGCAGGTGATCACGATCAGCTGCCATGACGATCTCACCAGCGCCGACCTCGTGGGACGGTTCCTCGTCTCGGGCGGCGACGTGGTGTGGAGCGACGGGCCGCTCACCCGGGCCGTCCGCGAAGGCGCGATCTGCTACCTCGACGAGGTGGTCGAGGCCCGCCACGACTCGCTGGCCGTCCTTCACTCCCTGGCCGACCACCGCAGAACCCTCTACCTCGACCGGACCGGCCAAACCCTGCGCGCCCCCGGCCCCTTCCTGCTCGTCTGCTCCTACAACCCGGCCCATCGCAGCTCGCTGAAGGAGTTGAAGCCCTCCTTCCGCCAGCGGTTCGTCACGATCGCGCTGGACTATCTGCCTCCCGACCAGGAGAGGGAGGTCCTGACGGCCGAGACCGGGATCGACGCCGAGACCGCCGGGCGGCTCGTGGGCTGCGCGACCGCGGTCCGCACCACCGACCGCATCCTGCATCTGGAACCGCCCTCGACGCGGGCTCTGGTCACGGCCGCTCATCTCATCGCGGCCGGCGCGAGCGAGTCCCAGGCCGTCGAAGCGTGCCTGCTCGCACCGCTCAGCACCGACGGCGCCACCACCGACGGACTGCGGGAACTGGCCGCCGCCCTCCTCCCCGAGCACACCCCCCTGTGAAAGGACCACCCGAGTGAACGAACAGGACCGGCAGCGACGACGCGCTCTCATCGTCTTCCAGATCTTCACCTACGGCTATCTGGCGCTGATGCTCGCCATCCAGCTCTACATGTACTCCCAGCGGAACTGGTAGGCCGCCATGCGCAACCCCCTGAACAGGCTCTCCCCCGCCGCGGCCGGGTCCGCGGCGCCCGCCACCGACTACGACGACCACGCCGAACGCTCCCGCCAGGCCCAGCGCCGCGCCGACAAGTGGCTCATCACCGGGACGGTGCTGATGGGCATGACACTGCCCGGTGTCATCGGCCTCCCCCTCTTCCTGCGCGGGCTGGCGCTGCAGCGCAAGGCGTCCAAGGAGGGGCTGTCCGTCCGCCCGATCATCGTCACGCTGATCGGCTACATGGTGTTCCTGGACGCCGCCCTCAACTGCTTCGGCTGGGCGCTGGACACCTTCGCCGCCAACGCCGTCCTCTGGCAGACCATGATCATGGGATGGGGCGGAATCTTCGACGCCGGCTACTTCTGGCACTACAACCAGCTCCCCTGGGTCGGCGGCGCCGGAGCCCCCGGCGAGAAGGCCTGGGAGATCACCTGCGTCCTCACCGTGTTCGCCATGCGCATGGCCGCCTGCATCGGCCTGCTCCAGATGAAGCGCTGGGGCCACCAGTGGATGATCGTCACCTGCTGGTTCGGCGTGGTCATCTGGATCGGCTACACCACCAACATGACGATCTTCGCCGACCTCCGGTACGCCCACATCGCCCTCCCGGTGATCGGCTGGTGGCTCTACGACATCTTCTACATCACCCGTTCCTGTCGATCCCCTACCTGCACACGGTCAACCGAGAGATCTTCTCCGACTGACAGCCGACCCCCAGGAGGCGTCGTGACCACCGAAGAACTCCCCCTCGGCACCACGAAGGACACCGCCCGCCTGCACACGATCATCCGGCGCGTGTGCTACGTCCTGCTGTTCGCCCTCGTCATCGAGGGCGCCTTCACCCTCCCCTTCACCATGATCTACTACGGCTGGCCGACCCTCTCGGTCCAGGAGATCTGCAGCGGCCTGCGCCAGGTCTCCTACTCCGACCCCACCCTCCACTGCGACGACCCCGCCCCACTCGGCGGCACCCCCTTCAACAGCAAGGCCGCCAACGCCGACGCCCCAGCCAAGGACGACTGGGGCATCCAGCCCTACCCCCGATACCGCAAGGTCGGCTTCCGTGAACTCATCACGATCTACCGCGACAACGAGAAACTCACCCGAACATCCCACCCCTGAGCTTCTCCTCCTCGCCGCTAGCTG
>JAFACJ010000355.1 GCA_023425615.1 Actinomycetes bacterium | reverse complement strand
GCTGGGAGGAGGCGGAGGACGCCATCGAGGAGGCGATGCTCGACCTCTGGCAGCGCTGGCGGCAGGTCGCGGACAGGACGATCGAGCACCCGTATCCCTATGTGCGCAAAGCCGCCGAAAGAATCTTCTTCAAGACGCGCGGCCGTGACAGGGAACGGAACTCCCGCAGCTTCCTCGCCCGTGAGCTCTCCCCCGTCGACGCGGACGCGGCCGTGATGCGGTACGACGAGAAGGAGTGGGTACGGTGCCTGCTGGAGCTGCTCCCTCCCGCCCAGCGGAAGGTCATGGCCCTCACGCTGGACGGCCTGAACGGGAAGGAGATCGCCGAACTCCTCGGCAAGAACCCGGCGGCCGTCCGCAAGAACCTTCAATTGGCACGCGGCCGGCTCGCCGGGATGGTGCACGAAGAACGCTCTCAGGGCGAGCAGCGACCGCCCGGATGGAGGCACCCCGATGAATGACTCTCCGGAAGAGCGGGAGACCCGTGCGACCGCCGAAGAGCTGTCGGACTTCATCGACGTGGTCGAGTCGACCGTCTCCGAGCGGATGACCGCGTCGTACATGCGCGCTCGGCTGGAGAGGATCTGGCGCCGGTTCTCCGGGTATTCGGGGCAGATCCCTCTCCCTTCACCCGGGTACAGGATGGTGCGCGAACTGGCGCCCGGAGACCATGCCTGGCTGGTCTCCTCGCGCCGGGAGGAGCTGAACCAGGTGCTCGGCCAGTTCATCGGCGCCGGTCTCGACCATGCCGAGAAGGTCGTCTGCGTCACGGACGTACGGCCGCACCGCCTGCCCGGTCTGGCGGAACGGCGCGAACTCGTCTCCGCGTCGTCCGGCGGCCCCCGCGGCCTGTCCGTCGTCCCCTGGAAGGAGACGACCGCCGGGCATGGACCCGAGGACCCCTCCGGACTCGTCCGCACACTGGAACGGGAGGTCTCCAGAGCGCTGGATCAGCGGTTCCAGCGCGTCCGCATCGTCGTCGACATGCATGAGGCCGCCAACATGCCCGATGGAGAGCGGTTCCTCCTTGCCTGTGGCGATGAAGTCGACACGCTCATCACCCGCAGTTCCGAACTCACCGGGATCTCCCACACGGACAGTGACGGATTCTCCGCCGAGACGCTGGACTCGCTGTACGAGAAGCTCCTCGTCGGCGCGGATCCCGAGTACGACGACGGCGTGCTCCGCATCACGCGGACATACGCTCCCTATGGCCTGCGGCTGGAAGGGGAGATCGACGGGGCGCGGCACCACGTCTTCACCCGGACTCTCACCTCTGTGGGCGACCAGGGTGGCGAAGTGCACCTTGAGCTGGCGAACCTGCGGTTCATCGACCTGGGCGCCCTGAACCTCCTGAGCGCCCACGCCCTCACCCTCACCGGGGGCGAAGGGCTCATCCTGGACAACCCCACGCCCGAACTGGAGAGCGTGTTCGAGGTGGTCGGTTTCGATCGGCTGCCGGGTATCACCCAGGGCCATGGCTGGCGCGCGCGCCGAGGGACCTGACAGCGGTTCGGGTGGGGTCACTCCTCGATGGCCTGGGGTTCGTCCGCGGCGCCCAGGCGTTTGCCCGCGCCCTGGGCGAGGGCGAGCATCATGTCGCGGGCCTGGGCGAAGGGCATGACCTGGAGGAGCGCCTGGGCCATCTCGCCGTCGCCGCCGCTGGAGATGACCTGGGGCACGCCCATCTTGACCAGTTCGGCGAGGATGCGCTCCATGGCGACCTGTTCGGGGCCGAGCAGTTCGACGAGGCCCTGGATCTGGATGAGCTCCAGCTTGCGGCGTTCGGCCTCCACGACCAGCTTCTGCCGTTCGATCTGGGCGTGGACCCCGGTGTTGGCCAGTTCGGCCTCCAGCGCCGCCAGCTTGGCCTCCTCCAGCTTGTACTGCTCCTTCTGGAGGGCGATCGCGCGCCGCAGCTCGTTCATGTCACCGGGCTCGCACTCGTAGCCGTCGAGCGTGGTGGCGACGGCGATGATGCCGTGCTGGGCGAGCGCCTGCTGCACCTCACGGAAGAGGGCGGTACCCAGCTCGTCGTACTTCGTGATGAAGTCGAAGATCGTGTAACTCGCCGAGATCTTCCGGAAGTAGGAGGTCACCGTCGCCGACAGCTCCTTCTCCACGAACTGCTGGACCGGCGTCTTCAGCGTGCTGTTGCGGCTCGCCTCGCCGAACACGCGCACCAGGCGCGGCGCCGCCTGGGCGGGGATGCGCAGCGTCTGGTTCATGTCCAGCCGCACCGTGTAGCCCTGGACGTCCAGCTCGATCTGCTCCAGCGAGGCGTCGAGGTTGCTCGCCGACTTGTCCTCCCTGGTCCACTCCATGATCAGGTTCCTGGTGGGGATCTTCACCACATTGGCGAACCAGGGGTTGATGAAGTAGTAGCCGCCTTCGGGAAGGGTCTCGGACTGCACGCCGAGCTCCCCTCCCCTGCTGAGGAAGACCCAGGGGTACTGGAAGGAGTTGTGCCCGGGAACGAAGCGCCCCAGGTGGGAGGAGCCGGCCTGGGGCGCGACGCCGAGACGGGTGATGACCACCCCGGTCTCCCCCA
>JAFACJ010000217.1 GCA_023425615.1 Actinomycetes bacterium | reverse complement strand
GCCCGCAGCCCCTCCCGGACCGCCGCGCAGGGGACGCCGAAGGCGCGGGCCAGGGCGGCGGCGGCCAGGGCGTTGGCCACGTTGTGCGGGGCGAAGGGGGCGACGTCCTTCAGCTCGGCCAGCTCCTCGGCCGAGCGCGCCGGGTCGGCGACGGTGGCGCGGTCCACCAGGAGGTCCTCGACCACGCCGAACTGGCCGGGGGCGGGCATCCGCAGGGTGAACCCGCGGGCGTCCGGGCCGGCCAGCCGCACGGTCGCCTCGTCGTCGGCGTTGCAGACGCGGATCGTGCCCGGCCCGTAGATCCTGCCCTTGGCCGCGGCGTAGGCGTCCAGGGAGCCGTGCCAGTCCAGGTGGTCGGGCGCGATGTTGAGGACCGCCGCGGCGTGGGGCGCCAGGGTGGAGGACCAGTGCAGCTGGTAGCTGGACAGCTCGACGGCCAGCACGTCGTGCTCGGCCAGCACCGCCTCCACGATGGGCTCGCCCACGTTGCCGACGGCCACCGCGTCGTGCCCGGCGGCCCGCAGGATGGAGGTGAGCATCCGCACCGCGGTGGTCTTGCCGTTGGTGCCGGTCAGCGCCAGCCACGGCGCCGCGCCCTCCTCCGGGCGCAGCCGCCAGGCCAGCTCGACCTCGCCGATGACCTCCACGCCGCGCGCCGCCGCCGCGGACGGCAGCGGCGCGGACGGCTTCCAGCCCGGGGAGATGACGACCAGCTCGGCGTCCGGCGGCAGGGTCTCGCCGTCGCCGAGGCGGACCGCGACGCCCGCGGCCCGCAGCTCCCCGGCTCCCTCGACCTCGGTACGGGCGTCCACGGCGGTGACGACCGCGCCCTGCTCGGCCAGGATCCGCGCGGCGGCCCTGCCGGACACGCCGAGCCCCGCCACCGTGATGTGAACGTCCTTGAACCGCATTACTTGGGCACCCACTGGAGATAGAACAGACCGACACCCGCGGCGACGCACAGGCCGCAGATCAGCCAGAACCTGACCACGATCGTCGTCTCCGCCCACCCCGACAGCTCGAAGTGGTGCTGGAGCGGAGCCATCTTGAACAGGCGTTTGGGCTGTCCCATCAGCCTACCGCTGATCTTGAACCAGCCCACCTGCAAGATCACCGACATGGTGATCAGCACGATCAGGCCGCCCAGGATGGCCAGCAGGATCTGGGTGCGGGTGGTGATGGCCAGGCCCACCAGCACACCGCCCAGGGCCAGCGAGCCGGTGTCGCCCATGAAGATCTTGGCGGGGGGCGCGTTCCACCACAGGAAGCCGAAGCAGGCGCCCAGCACCCCGGCGGCGACCACCGCGAGGTCCAGCGGGTCGCGCACCTCGTAGCAGTGCGGGGCCAGCGCCTGGGCGCAGCTCTGCCGGAACTGCCAGTTGCCGATGATCACATAGGCGGCCAGGATCAGGCCCACCGTGCCCGAGGCGAGGCCGTCGAGACCGTCGGTGAGGTTCACCCCGTTGGAGACGCCCTGGATCAGGATCAGCGCCCAGACCACGAACAGGTAGGGGCCGATGTTGGGGCCGAAGTCGGCGAGGAACGACAGCCGGTCGGTCGCCGGGGTGATCTGCATCGCGTTGGGGAACTGCAGGCAGCCCGCCGCGAAGACCACGCCGACGATGACGATGCCGGTGGCCTTGGCCCGGCTGCGCAGACCGAGGCTGCGCTGCTTGAAGACCTTGATGTAGTCGTCGACGAAGCCCACGATGCCCAGGCCCGTCATCAAGAACAGCACGAGCCCGCCGGAGACCGTCGGGATCGTCCAGGTGATGAGGTGGGCGCCGGCGTATCCGACCAGCGAGCCGACCACGATGACGGTGCCGCCCATGGTGGGGGTGCCGCGTTTGCTCTGGTGGGTGCTGACGCCGTCCTCACGGATCATCTGCCCGTAGCCGAGGCGTACCACCAGCCGAATCCACAGGGGGGTGCCGAGCAGACCGATGATCAAAGCGATCCCGCTCGCCAGGATTACGTTGTTCACGCCTCACCCTCCGGGTGGGCGCCCATGAGCGCCCGGGCCACCCGTTCCAGGCCGACGACGCGGGAGCCCTTGATGAGCACCACGTCCCCCGGCCTGAGCCGTTCGCCCAGCACGGTCACCGCCGTACCGACGTCATCCACCTGTACGCACTCTCCGTTCCATGTCCCCACCCGCTTGGCGCCCTCCAGCAAGGGCGCCGCGGCCGGACCGACCGCGACCAGACCGGCGACACCGCTCCGCGCGGCATGTTGTCCGATCTTCTCGTGTTCCGCAACGGAGGAGGAACCGAGCTCGCCCATGTGGCCGAGCACGGCATAGGTCCGCCGCCCCCGCGCCATCGCGGCCAGCGCGTCGAGCGCGGCGCGCATCGACTCCGGGTTGGCGTTGTAGGCGTCGTTGACGACCGTCAGGCCGTCCTCCCTGCGGGTGACCTCCATCCGCCAGCGGCTCATCGGCACCGCGCGCGACAGCGCCGCCGCCACCTCCGCCGGCGCCATGCCCGCCCGTACCGCCGCCGCGGCGGCGGCCAGCGCGTTGGAGACCGCGTGCGCGCCGTGCAGCCGCAACTCGACCCGCGCCTCGCCCTCGGGCGTGACCAGGGTGAACCTGGCCCTGCCCTCCTCATCGCAGCTCTCCTCCGCGGCCCGCACGTCGGCGTCGGGGGAACGCCCGTACAGCACCACGGGTGCCGGCGTCCGCCCGGCCATGGCGCGCACCAGCGGGTCGTCGGCGTTCAGCACCGCGGTGCCGGTGTGCGCCAGCGCCTCGACCAGTTCGCCCTTGGCGCGGGCGACCGCCTCGCGGCTGCCGAACTCGCCAAGGTGGGCGGTGCCGACGTTGAGCACCACGCCGATGTCCGGCGGCGCGATCCGCGTCAGGTAGGCGATGTGGCCGACGCCACGCGCGCTCTTCTCCAGGACCAGGAAGCGGGTGCCGGAGTCGGCGCGCAGGACCGTCAGCGGATGGCCGATCTCGTTGTTGAGCGAGCCGGCCGGGGCGATCGTCGGGCCCGCCTCGGCGAGCACCTGGGCGATGAGGTCCTTGGTGGAGGTCTTGCCCGAGGAGCCGGTGACGCCGATCACGGTGGCCTGCGGCAGCCGCTCCAGCACGCCCCTGGCCAGCCGGCCCAGGGCGCCGACGACGGCGTCGACCCGGGGGGGGTCATCGCACGCCCCGGCCACCACGGTGGGGACGCCGGGCAG